>JAHITG010000361.1 GCA_018817865.1 Spirochaetota bacterium | reverse complement strand
CGATCCCGGTATCCACTCCATTTTTAGGGCCAATGATTATGTTCTTATTTTCTGCTCCCAAATGCGGATAAATGATAGTATCAAAGACCTCCGGTGAGATCTTTCCGATCTGAGGCATCTCTACTTTATTCATCTTTCTTCTCCTCCATAATAATAAATAAAAAAAGACTATTCCTAATAGTCAAAGGAACAGTCTTTTTAATATAACTATTGTCCCTACGACGGCATTATCCGTATCAGGTATTATGGGTATGATCTCAGGCCTGAAGAGTTATATTCTTCAAACCACCCCATTCTGGTAGATGGCAGATAGTAACTAATATCAAATTACCATCTACCATTCACCATCTACTCTGCCGGGTCGAATTTTAAACATCTACCCTAAAGGGCACTAAAGCTTGTCAAATTCGACACCGGCAAAATCGTTTTGCCGAGAGGGGGACTTGAACCCCCATGAACCAAGGTTCGGTGGATTTTGAATCCACTGCGTCTACCAGTTCCGCCATCCCGGCCGCATGGATGCGGCAGGTGTCGTGCGAGGCATGGATGCCGGAAGCACGACCCGGCTACTACATCCCCCAGATTAAATTTGACTAAAAAAATCAAACTTTCCTGAATAAATACAGGATGCGGCTGATGTCGTGCGAGGCATGCTCTAGTCCCCGAATGGGGAGATGCCGAAAGCACGACCAGGCTACAATCCTTTAAAAAAACTACTATATTTTACTTGAAGGTCAAGTTTATTTTGGTATATTCCATCTATCATGAAATTGATCCTGGCCACACATAATATACATAAGGTTAAAGAACTTAATAATATGCTCGGATTTTTAAACATCGAAGTACTATCATTACTTGATTTTCCCGGTATCGATGGAATTGAGGAAACCGGCTCTACTTTTGCAGAGAATGCCATGATAAAAGCTATGCATATATATAAAAGACTGAAGATCCCTGTGATCTCGGACGACAGCGGGATAGAAGTAGCTTATCTGAATAAAAAGCCCGGTATCTTTTCAAAGCGTTTTGCAGGAAAAAATGCAACGGATAAAGACCGAATCGATAAACTCCTTTATAAAATGCAGGATGTACCATTTCAAAAACGCTCTGCTCAATTTGTCTGCTCTATGGTATATTTAAATAAAAATTTCCAATATACCGTCAGTGGTTACTGTAATGGCTTTATCGCACCCGTCCCCAAAGGTAAGAACGGTTTCGGATACGATCCTGTATTTTATCTTCCGGACATTGATAAAACAATGGCTCAACTGGATGAACCCTTAAAAAATATGATCAGTCATCGTGCTAATGCGTTGAAACAGATAAATCAAATTCACTCACTTGGTAAATATAAAAAGTAAATGAGAAGACATGATCAAATATGAATCAGATATCTTAGTAATCGGCTCCGGTATAGCAGGAATGAGTGCTGCTCATTATGCTGCTGAGAACGGTTTTTCCGTTAATATTATTACGAAAGGGGATATCGTTAAAGATTCCAATACCTATTATGCCCAAGGGGGAATCATTTACAGGGGTGAAAAAGATTCTCCGGACAGTCTTATAAAAGATATTATTTCAGCCGGTGCTCACCTGTCGCTCCCCGAAAATGTCAGAATACTGGCAACTGAGGGTGTCTTCTATATCCAGGATCTTTTAATAGGCAAAGCAAAGATCAATTTTACAAAGGATGAGGGAGGACAATTTGATCTTACAGAAGAAGCTGCTCATTCTGTCCGTCGGATCATTCACAGTAATGATTCTACCGGAAAAGCAATAGCAAATGGTCTCTACCGGTTGATAAAAAAAAATAAAATGATCACATTTTTTGACCATCACCTGGGTATTGACCTGATCATTAACCATGTCCACAGCAGGGATAAGTTATCCATATACGACCCTCCTGAAGTCCAGGGAGCTTTTGTACTGGATACCAGGGAGAAAGAGATTAAAATTTTTACAGCAAAAGCCGTGATATTGGCATCCGGCGGATTAGGTCAGATTTACAAATATACTACAAATCCTTTATCAGCAACCGGAGATGGATTCGCCATGGCAGAACGGGCCGGTGCACAAATCATAAACATGGAGTATACTCAATTCCACCCCACTGCTTTATATATCAAGAAACCGAATATGTTTTTGATCTCCGAAGCCCTGCGAGGAGAAGGTGCTCAGTTGAAGACCATTGATAACAAGGATTTTATGAAAAAGTATCACCCGGGAAAGTCGTTGGCACCACGTGATGTCGTTGCCAGGGCCATACAGGAAGAAATGTTGAAGAATCAGCATCCGTATGTCCATCTGGATATCCATTCCTATCTCCCGTCAAAAATAATCAAAAAAAAGTTCCCTACTATTTATAAAACCTGCCTTGAAAATAAGATCAATATTACCAAAGAACCTATCCCCGTAGTTCCTGCTTTTCATTATATCTGCGGCGGGGTGAAGGTTGATAAATGGGGTAGATCAGGTATTCGCAGACTGTTTTCAGCAGGAGAAGCTTCCTGCACCGGAATTCATGGAGCTAATCGTCTGGCCAGTACATCTCTTTTAGAGAGCCTGGTCTGGGGAGGGCGAATAATAAAATATATCAGCGAAAATACCTCCAAATATAAATTAAATAGAAATTATAAGATCAAGCCGATAAAAATATCATCGCATCAATTTCAAGTTATTGACCCTGCCTGTATTAAACAGGACTGGAGCAATTTACAGAATATCATGTGGAATTATGTCGGTTTGACAAGAAGTAAAAAGAGGCTTACAAGAGCGTTGAATAATTTAAAATCTTTAAGTAATATGATATTTGAGTTTTACCAGAAAAGAAAGTATAATATAGAAGTGATCGAATTAAAGAACGCTGTGCAGACCGCAATCATTATTACCCGCAGTGCTTTAAAGAACAGAAGGTCGAATGGTACCCATTATCGAATAGATTGATCATAGATCAATCGAATTTTTAACATCCTTGTTAAATTCGAAACGGGCGATACCCTGAAAGACACTTTAGCTGCGCTTCAGCATCCTGTCCCAAGAAGAAGGTTTAATCCAGGATCTTGAAAACAAAAAAGTTATTAGCAAGATCAATGAGATCGTTATCATAAAGTTCTCTTCTTTCCACAAACCGGTTGTTTACTTTGGTTCCGGTCTTTGAATTCAGATCATGGATATAAAATTTATTATTATCAAACCATATCTTTGCATGCTGAAGGGATATATTATCATCATTTATTATAATATCATTCTGATTTGAACTCCCGATCGCAACCCTGTTCTTGTCGATACAGTAGACCTTTCCTCTGTCCGTACCTGTTTTAACAATAAGATATCCGATATGAGGAATATGGGGGATCATTTTATCTGACCGCTGCTTTTTAGCATTGTCCAGAGAACCCATGCAGAAAGGACACCGGTTCCAATCACCTTCGAGTATCTGTCCGCATGTCGGACATTGCCTTGGTGGAGCCGTGTGATCATCCGAATAAACTGTTTTATTATTCTTCAGCAGGGTAATCACTAACACTGTAATAAGTAAAAACAAGAAGGAAGCAACACCGATTATTCCATATAAGAGGTAATTCATAGTCATTATTTGATCTTAACAGATAGTTAAAGTAATAGTAATAAACGAAAATATATTGTCAATAAAATTTTAAATGCAATGGAGCTTAATAGTCAGCCATATCTACGATGAAAGGATAAACATCCTGCAGGCTCTTTAACCTTTCCAGGCTTTTATTCAATTCCCTCCTGGTAAAGATATAAAAAGGTATCTTATTCTCCGTATGTGTCCGTATAGACAAATCTTCAAAATTCCCGTGATCGGAACAGATACACAAAACAGTTTGATCAAGATCCAAATTTTCCAAAATTGTTTTAACGAAAAGATCCAGGTCTTCTGCTATCTGTTTGGCCCGATCATTATCCCGGCTGTGACCCGCTTTATCCGTCTGAAAATATTCATAAAGAATAAAATCATACTCCTTTATTCTGGCTATTATAATATAAGCGGCTTCTTTAGCTGAAAACAACGGAACTTCCGGGTGCCTTTTCTTTAACAGTCTATTAGTAAAATCCTGATAAATACATTTTCGCTCGATCAATTCCTGAATCCCGGCAAAACGCTGTCTGATACTTAATGCCATGATCGTCGTTACTGATATCATTTTTAAAAGAGTAGAAAGACTGCTTTTTTTATCCCGAACAGAATAGTCACCATCTTCATTAAGCTCTAAAAGACCACGCGATAATTCATCCGCATACACAGGATAACAGTTTAAGAATACAGATCTATATCCCATATTTTTTACTTTGAGTAAAAGATTATCCTGCATTAAAATTTTTCGCAATGCTTTATTGGGAAATCCCCAGAGGTGCTTTTTTAATACATCTACAGTATTGATCCCTGTAAAAAGAGTCGATTGCCCGGTAGCACTCTGCGGAGCACCCTCCATACCGAGCTGAGCATCGAGCGGAATTAGGAAGCCTTCAGGGATCTTGATAATGCCATGGCCACTTATATCATCATCAAAAAAAGAAAAAATACCGGAATTATATTTAAAAAATGGATTATTTTCCGATCGGTTCCCAATACCTAACCCATCGATAAAAATAAAGACTATTTTCTTCATTTTTTCATTTTTCTGAAGTATCGGATATTTTTTTAGCGGAGAGAAGTTCAGACCCGTAATGTCCGGTTACAACAGCACCGATAAAAGCAGTTAAATACTGGGCAAAGAACCGCCACAGAAAGATCGCCACACCGATAAGATGTGAAGGGACATAATCACGGTATAATAAATAGAATATCCCTTCCCCTAACCCACTTGAACCGGGTGTGGGCATGAAGGTAATTAAAAACAGAAGTGATCCGGTAATAGTAATACCGGTTAAAATGTCCAGCTGAATATTAAATCCCCATAGAAAACTCAAGATCATCATGATCAGGGAGAGGAACATAAAGATCGTTAAAATAGTTCCGATCAGCAGATAACGCACTCTATGCCCGATAAATCCGTCAAAACTCTCTCTTGCCAGTATCAGATGTTTTAAGACCTTCTTCTTGTAAACATCCGGATGTTTCATAATTTTGATCTTCCACAGAACCTTGAAGATCACGGTTAAAAACCATGCTGTGACCCGAGGAGTATATAGTCCTGCAATAAACAGGGCAGAAGCACCCAAGAGGATGATACCGGTTAATTTAACAAAAAATTTGAATATGGGAACCCCGGCAAAAATATGACTGTAAAAGATCAAAGCCCAGATCGCGATTCCGGTCAGTACCAGCCCACCCAGGATCAATTTTGTAATAACTACAGTAGTGGCACTTCCTCCGGGAACCTTTTTTTTATGCAGGATATAGATCTGAAAAGGCTGCCCCCCAAAACTGAAAGGAGTGATCAGATCAAAAAAGACCTGGAATGCAACCAGCTTGTAACATTCAAATAATTTAATCTTATGCCCGGTCCCTTTTACCAGGACTTTTGTACGGATCGCATCAAAAGAGAATTCCAGAAAATAAAAAAGAAGCCCTAAAAGCATGAAATTCACTTTGATATTTCGTATCGAAGCAACTGTCTGTCTGTTAGCTGTAAAATAGATGATACCGCCGATCAGCAGAAAACTTAACAGAGTAATAACGATCAGACGCTGAATATTTACGGGTATTCGCGTATTTTTCAATCTGTTATCCTTTAAAATAATAGGTACTTAAAGCCGGAATAAAAAATATAAATAAAATGAATATAAAGTCAAACAATTTTTGACTTAAGGTAAGATATTATTTTTCTTTAGAGTAGGTCTGTACATCGATATCAACTACGATCCACTTAACACCCTTCTGAATAAGTTTATATTTATAAATATATGTTTTAAATAATGCGGGACTTTTATATGTAACCTTGCATTTAACCACACTGCTTTTATCCGTTAAAGAATGGTATACATCCAATATGTCGTATTTCTCGATCTCTTTTTCCGGCCTGCTCATGATCCATTCTTTAAATTCAGATATGATCTTCTGCTTCATAACGGTTGATGCTTTTAAATACCTATCCCTGAACTTATCATACTGCATGATGACCGCATTCAGGTCCTGGTATAAAAAATAACCATCCCAGTTCCCTTTTTGGTATGCATTAAGCATAAATTCGATCGTTCCCTGGGGTGTATATGTCTTTTCCTCTTCGATCTTCTTTAAACTTAATATCATATTATTAAATGCTTCATCTTTAATAGAATCTTTTAATACAAAGAAGAGCGGATTGGAGATCATGATCTTATGGGGCAATGTACTGTTGGCAAAAGGGTCAAATTCCAGCTTGACCTTATATCGTCCCGGCTCTGGAAGATCAAAATATTCAGGCAGATTGATCCTGAATTTATAAACCTCATCCGGGTAAAGCGTCTTTGTGGTATACTCAAATAATTCCGGTTTTTCCTTCTTTAAATCATTATTTTCCAGTATCCTGGAATACTTTTCATCCAGGATCAGTCCGTTCTGCAGATTTAGTATGTATAGTTTGACATTATTCAATTTGTAAGGTGAAACATAAAAACTGACCGGATCTTCGGATGTATTCATTACTTCTACATTTAAATAGATATCCTCTTCTATCCTGTACTGTTCCCTGTCTAACGATAAAAACGCCTTCAGTTCCAGGTCATTCACTGGCAAACGATTAT
Source organism: Spirochaetota bacterium (assembly GCA_018817865.1). Classification (GTDB taxonomy): domain Bacteria; phylum Spirochaetota; class JAHITG01; order JAHITG01; family JAHITG01; genus JAHITG01. The sequence continues at coordinate 6,325 of JAHITG010000361.1, read as the reverse complement.
CCTGTGAATATAGATTAAAACAGGTACACAAAATCATCAGCATAATACATGACTTTTTTATCATTTCGCTGGCATCCTATCTAAAGTTTAATTATATCCGGTAACTATTAATACTATCGGCAAAATTCTCCTATTTCATAATTAAAATAATTGTTGCAGGATCTCCATTATAGGGAAAATTTACATGATAACTGCGAAAGATCGATCGTATCTCACCAAATACACTATCCGCCTTTCTCATTTTAAGAGATCGTTTTTGAAAAACGGCTTTTTGCAGCATAATATCTCCTGTAAAATGAAACGCAAGCAATATTTTTCTCTTCTGTTTCATTCCTTTATATCTCCCTTTTCGCTTCCCGATCCTGATCGTGATATATTGTGAATCCCTTTTTATATTTAACGGGATCTGTAAAAAATGGCCTTTTCGGTACTCTTCCGAGATACCGTCATCCTCATAATAACTGTATTGAATATAAGAAGGGTCAAAGATCTCAAACCGAAGGTTCTTCCGCGGTTTATCGTCAATAAAAAGGGCATCATCATTCACAGGGATGATGGAATTTTTTCTGATAAAAAAGGGGATCCGTTCCAGAGGAGTACGGACCACTGCTTTGGCAGGTCCCATAGTCATGAATCCATCTTCTATACCAAGCCATTCTCCTTCAGGGAAAAAAACCCTCTTTTTTATTATTCGTCTTCCTCTCATTTTTCTGACAACGGGAGCAACCAGAATATCATCTCCGATGAAGTACTGTTCTCTGAATTTTTTATATTCTCTGTATTCGGGATAATTATGGTACAATCCCCTTATAAGAGGAAGTCCCTTCTCATAACTGATATAAGCATATTGATAAAAATAAGGAATAAGCCTGTACCGGAGCCTTACATATTTTTTAAAAACATCAGTGGCCTGCTTATCGAATCCCCATGGCTCGCGGATCCCGTGATCACTATGGGTCCTCATGATCGGTGAAAAAGCTCCAAACTGTATCCATCGGATATACAGTTCCTTTGATATGCTCTTTCCTAAAAATCCGCCCAGGTCATGGGACCAGTAATTGGTCAGAACATTTCCGGCCGTATAAGTAAAATAGACCTGATACGCCAGCGTCTTAAACGTTGAACAGGTATCTCCGGAGAACCATACGGGATAACGCTGGGAACCATATCCGCCCCATCGTGTTAACAGAAGCGGCCTTTTATTATGAGCCTCTCTGATCGTCTCATAATAAAAATGATTCAGCCATAATTGGGGATTTAATCCGTAATACCCCTCTATACCCAGCCCCATTCTATCAGCATTCCTTTTTTTTAAAAAGAACTTTTCATTCCGGCTGAACCCTTCCGCTCCCCAGCCGTCAATCCACCAGAAATCGATCCCCTCCTTTAATTTTGGTTTTAATAAAATATTACAGAAAGCCTTTACTTCCTCTTTTCTTCTCCAGTTCACACGCCATTTCGTTCCTTTCTCCAGGTTTAGAATTTTAATAATTGGTTTATAGGAAGGTTCGTCCTGTGGTAAAAATTCTGATTCATTATAGCCGGGATGATCATTTAAGGTCAATTTGATCTTCATCTTTTTCATGACCTTAATAAAAACCTTTGGGTCAGGAAAATATTTATCAGACCATTGATATCCCCTCCAGATATTCTTACGCCAGTCAGTATCAACAACCATGACATCCAATGGAATATGGAGACTGCGGTATTTTTCCGCCAGCTTTATTAATTCATCCTGGTGATAAGCCCAGTATCGTGAATACCAGAGACCGAAAGCCCATAACGGAGGCAGGACCGCTTTTCCAAAAACAATGGAAAACTCCTTTAATCCGGCTTTAAAATCATCGCCATATCCGATAAAAAAAAAGAGGTTATATCCCTCTCTTCTTTCATATTCAGCCCACTTCTTCTCTTTATCACTGAATATAAACGTATCATCATAATAAGTAAAATAACCGCTTCTGCTTAATACCCCCTGAGATAATCTCCTTCCCCTGATCTTCGGATATTTAAAAAGATCAAGAGTAGTTCCTCCCAGATTCTTCCTGTCTTTTTGTCCATATACCCATTTTACCCTTCTTTTATTACAGGTATACAGAACATGCAGATTTTTTCTTGAGAAACCGTTTTTTTCTGCTTTATAACGGATCACAAGTTTATCCGTCTCTATGGTCAATAAATCATCTTTTTTTACAACCTTACATCGTGCTGGTGTATTGTACGGCTGATCTTCGTGTAGGTCAGTAATAAAAAGCTCTTTATTTATAAAACGACCATCTGAAGAATATTCTGCTTTATATGTAAAATCAGATAGCAGGGTGAATCTTGCATTTTTAAATTGAATGACCTTTTTCTTCATGTTAAGGATACTGCCTTATTCCTAAAATAAAGAGTTTGATTTGCGAGTCAATTAAAAATAAAAATTCCTTGATTTCTTTTCAAAAAATCTTATTTTATAAAACCATGAAAAATATATTAATTGCGGAAACAGACAGGATCGGAGATGTTATTTTAAGTTTACCTGTCTTTAAGTCGATTAAAAAGTTTGATAAACGGATCAGGATCACAGCTTTGGTTAACTCCTATACAGAACATCTCTTTAATAATTTTCCTTATGTGGATGATATTATCTCCTTTGTAACTTTAAAGTCAAAAAACGATTTCCAAAATTTATATACGATCATAAAAAACAGGGATTTTGATACAGCCCTTTTACTCCACCCGGACTATACTATAGCAAAAATAGTGAAAAAGGCTGAAATTCAGGAAAGATATTCATACGGCTGGAAATGGTATCAATTTCTCTTTTCAAAGGTCTTGATCCAGCATCGTTCCAGGAATAAAAAACATCAGCTTGAATATAATCTTGAATTATTGAATCTGTTATCCGTCCCTGTAAACCTTGCCGGGGCTTCAGTAAAATTGAATCCTGTCAGGAAAGAAGTCCTCTTTATCGAAAAAATGCTCCGGAAAAGGAGATTGACCAATAAATTATTGATTGGTATTCATCCGGGAAGCGGTGATTCCTCTATCAATCTTCCTAAGAATAAATATATTGAGCTGATACAACTTCTTCAAAAAAAATACAAAAATGCGAAGATCGTATTAACGGGAAGTCAAAAAGACAAAGATGTAATCGATCATATCTTGACACATGTAAAAACTTCACTTTATCCCATGCCTCTGAATTTGACATTACCCGATCTGATCGCCCTTATCTCAAAGATGGATTTCTTTATATCAAACAGCACTGGCCCCATGCATATCGCTTCTGCTTTACGGATACCGGTAGTCTCTTTCTTTTCTCCTGTCTTTATTCATTCTCCCGTACGCTGGGGGCCCTATTGGGGAAAAAGACTGGTAATTCAACCGGATGTTCAGTGTAAATATAGATGGAAGTGTAAGAACCGAAAATGTGCCGATTATAACTGCTTTGGCACCGTACAATTCGATGCAGTATTGAATTTTATTAATTCTATTAAATTTTCTTAATAGAATTAATAAAAACCGGTAAGTTTATTGCAGTAATTAAAAATACCGTATATTTTTGTAAGCACAAATATCTGCATAACATAGTCCGGTACTTTATACAGATAAAACTCTCCTCCCTGCTGATAGATCTTTTTTACTGCCATGATAAGAGTCCCAATCCCGGAAGAATCAATATAGGTGACCTGTTCCATATTAATAATAAGCTGCTTTGTCTTTTTTCGGAGAGCTTTTGACAGGATCCGTTTCAGGTTCATTATGTTCAGTTTGTTTTGAATATCAATATCCCCTTTTAATCCTACAATGATACATGTATTCTTTTTTAAAGCCACTGGTGGCATTCTATCACTCCTCACCTATACGGTTTTTATAAAATTATTATGATCCTTTACTATTTAAAAAGTATTTAATGCAGAATGTCATTATCATTATCACAGTATTTTATGACCTTCTGCATGTTTGTAAGGTCAAGGATCCTTTTGATCTTTTCCGGGACATTACAAAGAAAAAACTCTCTTCCACGGGAATTTGCTTCAGTGAAGGCACCTAAAAAAATACCTATCACAGCAGCATTTAAATAATAAAGGTGCTGAATATCAAGGATCAACCGCTCAGAGTCAGATTTAAGGGCATTTGAGATAGTGGATTTTAAGAGTTCAAGGTTCTTAAATGCAGTTATATCATATCCCCCTTCCATCTTTACAATATAATTCTTACCTTTTGTACTTGATGTGATCTTCATAATTGCTTCTCCTCTTATTCCTGTCTATCCCATTATATGACCCCGTATTTAAATAATCCGGCAGTTTAATAAAGGTGAGTGAATAAAATTTGAACCCCCTGCTTTAGTACTGAAATCATGCTATAGTACTCAATATAGTACAATCCTGCTTATCAGTCCTTTAATACTTTAAAAAAATATGAGCCGCCAGGGAATCGAACCCCGAACCTACGGATTAAGAGTCCGTTGCTCTAACCAATTGAGCTAGCGGCCCCTTTTTTAATAAAGTGTTTAATATCTTATAAATTTTTATTCTATAGTCAAGAATTTTTTTTAACAGCCATAAATCCCCTATTTTTTTATGCTAAAAAAATATCCTCAATGATCTGAATATCATAATACTCATTGATCTTTTTTATGATCTTATTCCTGGTATAATTAAGTTCATTTGACCAGATCGGAGATGAGACTTCAATAAAAAGTCTTTTATTCTTTATATAAAGTGGTTTCGAGTTATCTGCAGCTTTTTTCCCGACTACTATTTTCCATTCTTCTTTTAATTTTTCCAGGGCTAAGTTCTTTTCCCATTTTTTATTCTTAATAAGCTCATCTAATACCTGGTCTATCTTTTTTATCCTGTCCTGTCTGCTCATAGCTTTACCAGATCAAAGTCTGATACCATATTATAATCGGATTCATCCGTGGTAGTGATAAAAAACTGATTTTCAGAACCATTAATATACTTCATGAGTAACTCACTGTTCGGCTTATCCAGCTCCAGTAATATGTCATCAAGTAATAAAATGGGTTTCTCATTTTTATACTGATATACAAAGGCAGCCTCTGTGATCCTTAACAGGATCGCAAGAAGCCTTCGTTCTCCAGCCGATGAATACTCCGGCAGTTTATATTTGTGATCCCTGAAAAATAAGAGATCATCCCGATGGGGTCCGCATAAAGTAAATTTCAGATCTTTCTCCTTTTTAGATGTCCGTTCTAATTTTTTAGCAAATTTCTTTTTTTATCAAATCCCTGTCTTTTTCCCCATCCGGAGTATCCTGATCTATATCAAAAAGGTCTGTATGATATTTAACTGTAATGTCTCCGTATATAGAAATATCATAGCTTTTTATCAATCCTTTTAATATTATTAAAAATTGTTTTAAATAATTCATTCTCAGACAGATGATCTCGGTTCCATACCTGATAAGGCTTGAATTCAAAGACTCAAGAAGGGTTTGATCCTGTATTGAAGCCCTTAAAAATGAGTTCCTCTCCTCAAGAGTTTTATAATATTTGATCAGTGTGGACAGGTATTTTCTATCGACCCGTGAAAAAATAATATCAATAAATTTTCTTCTCAACTCTGGGGCTCTTTCAATGATATCAATATCCTTATCCATAAACAGGATAGTATTGACTATACCGATCAGTTGAGATAATCTCTTAATACTCTTATTATTGATTGTAAATATTTTTTTATTGGAGATGTGTAAATGTATATCGATCTTTTCTTTATCCTGAAGTACAAAATTTCCTGCTACATTCCCGGCAGCGCTGTTATAATGGATTAAATTTGAATCCTTTTTTGCTCTGAATGACCTTCCGAGGGATAAAAGATAGATCGCCTCTAAAATGGATGTTTTTCCGGTTCCATTTTTACCTGAAATAATGATCTTTTTATTATTGAATTTAAACTCATTATTGATCAGATTTCTAAAATAATGAAGTGATAAATGCTGTATCCACATTTATGATATTCTAATAGGCATAATGAGACAGGTATAGTCATCATTATTCTCTTCTTTTATTAGAACCGCACTTGTGTTATTATTAAGCGATGCAATGATCTTCTCTGTATCTATGGACTTTAAAGCATCCAGTAAAAATTCACTGGAAAAAGCGATCTCAAATTCATCCAGGTCATAAGAAATATCTATTTCCTCTTTTGCATCACCGATCTCAGGATCATTGGCGATAATATCAATATGGTTTTTAGTGAACTTTAAAATAACCTTCGAAGTCTGTTTTTCACTGGCCATTGTTGATATTCTTTTGACTGCATTTAATACTTTGTTTGTATAGAGAACGATTTTTTTTTCGAATGTATTAGGT
>JAHITG010000360.1 GCA_018817865.1 Spirochaetota bacterium | reverse complement strand
TTTATTATTTTTTTTTATGGATACATCCGGGTCATAGGATGACAGTTGGGGAGTAAAAAACACAACGGTTTTTGAACTTAAAGATCAGGTACCGTTATTTTGTTTATTTAACCTTTCAATGTGATAAAGTTAAGACCCGGCACCTTTTTTATTCATACATCTTTTTTACACCGTAAAAGGAGGGTCGTCGGCTAAAGATGGGAACAGCTACTGTGCCTTCAATAGCCATGAGCCCGAAATATTCTTCGCGGTCAGTGGGGTCATGCTCATCCTCATCCGGACCGTCAGGAGGCGGGGCAACGCCATCATCTTTCCACCACTGGTCCATGTACTCATGGATACTTCCGCCAACCACGTAAGGAACCGCTGTAATGATATCCTGCCACCGGGAGACGATCTCATTGGACTGGCCCGTCAGGTTCGTGCCGATCGTTACATTGCTGGAAGCGACGGAAATACCAAACTCGCTCACAACGAACGGTTTGCCCGGATAATTCGTGGCCAGCTCTTCCAGGGCACCCTGGTAGGGTGTACCGGTCACACTTCCGCCTGAATGGCCTGAAACAAAGGGAGGCCAGTACGAGTACAGGTTGTAGGAGATCACATCCAGAAAACTGTTTTTCGTCAGAGAAGGGGAGACCACGGGCCAGGTATGGTGGCTGATATAGTGTATCTCATGGTAATTGTCCGCTTCATATGTCTTGCAGTAGTCCATCATCTCGGCTAAAAAGCATTCCGTGGGAGTGGCCCCTGTTATTGAGACATATCTTCCGCTGTAGGAAGTGATGGAGGGATGAAGCGTTGTTGTATTATTAATGGCCGTATCAATAAACTCATTTCCCAGTGTGAGATAGAGAACCTGGTCTGAATAATTGACACCGTTTATGTTATGCAGTTTATTAATAAACTGCCTGATAAGATCCTTTACATGATCCTTAAAGAAACTATTCTGGAAATCATACGAATGACCCACATAATCATCCGCTACTGCGGAGAACCATAATCCCAGTATGATATAGAGCCCTTCCACTTTTGCCCTTTCAAAAAAAGAGGCCTGAAGATTGGAAGAGGCCCCTGTTAAAAGATAGACCGTGTTTGCATTCATTGCCTTCATATTGGAGAGGGCATTGGTATAGTTCAGCTTGACCGGATAGTCCTGTGGGGTTTCCCCGGGCATAAAAGGCTCCAGGGCAATGCTTTTGATCCGGAATTCACCAGCATTCAGATAAAACCTGTTACTGCTGATCTCAAAATTCACGGGCTGGCGAACTACATTATATGAAGAGGCGTTGTTTATGTAGACCTGAATGGTCTCTTCTGTTTGATTATTCATGCTGTCTGAAGTGGTGATCTTGATCGCAAGCTTTCCATTCGCTATTTCATTTGAATTGAATTGATATTCAAACTCTTTACTCTTCACGGGATCACCGGCATACAGAAGGACCTTATCCTTATCTCCGATCTGTATTTCGATCTTTATGACACCGTAATTATCAGATGCTGTTCCCTGTACTGTTAATATCCCTGAAATGCTCTGGCCGGGCAAGGGAACGGTTATCAGGATCGCTGGAGGCTCCTTCTTGTCTTGTATTCTGTCCTCGGCATTGGAAAGCTTGTACGCTTTTTTAGCCTTGTTCAGGAAGATATCGGGAAACAGGGGCGATAAAAAAACCAGAAGAATGAGGCAGGAGAGTATTATTAAACGAACAGTTGTTTTATTCATTATTTTAAGATATTGAATCAAAAATCAAAGTCAATCTGAAACCACCCTTGAGATTTCTTCGAAAATCTCAAGGACCTGATCCGGGGATTTTTCTCAGAAAAATCCCACGGGGCAGAGAACACAGAGGAAAAGAGGAAGGGGCACAGAGAGGAGAGAAAATTCCCCGGGGCAAAGGACTCAGAGGAAAATTTATTGACATATGAGTAAATCAGTATTATTTTATTAAGTAACAAAAGGGGTAATATGAAATCAAAAAAAACAGCATACTTATTGTGGTTTTTAGGCGGATTGGGCATTTTAGGTTTACACAGGTTTTATTTAAACAAAATAGGGACCGGTATTATCTGGTTGGTTTCAGGCGGAGTATTAATGTTCGGAGCTTTGTTTGATCTTGTAACCTTGAGTTATCAGGTGGATCAATACAATTTGAGATCCGATGAAGAACATACTACAATAACATATTCTATAAATTCAGAAGCTGTACAACCTAAAGACGAAGTGATTAATTAGAGGGAGATACCTTCCTGTTTTCGCCATTCTCAGAAGTTTTTACAATTTCTGAGAGGATCCAATTCCGAGGCAGATATAAATCACAGGTCCCTGTTTATTAATCATAATAATTACGGGTGCAGAGGAATTTTTCATGAACTTTGATATTACTGCCGGATACAGTTATATTAATTTTTTCTATTAAACTAATATTCGGATCAGTAACAGCATACAGTTCGATCCTGTATCCATTTCCCTCTTTTGATACACAGGGAGTTTCGATCAGATCCTCCTTCTCTGACAGTTTTTTTATATAATATCGTTTCTTGTAATCCTCTTTTGACTGAAGTATATCTATCCTTCGGATCCTTGAATAGAGATAAGCTATATCCAGGGCTGAATTAGAGTCAAGTTCATCCATCTTTACATTCTTTTCAAGGAAAGATATGATATCCTCCTGTTTATCCATAAAGAAGAGCGTATCATTTTCATCAACTGAACAGCTGTAATACATTATTGCCCTTCCCGCAATGTGAGAAACAGGATTAAATACATTGATCCGGTATAGAGTGTATTTTTTTAAATATTTGGCCATTAGAAGATCCTGAAACTCCACGACTCCCCGGATATTCTTTTTATATCGTTCCAGAATTTGAGCCCTGCTGGTCTCAGAGAGAGTAGTTGCTTGTGAAAATATATCTTGAGACTTTATATCATCTGCCTTACAAATGTTCGCAGTAAGGAAGAGAAGAAGTATTATAATAAAAATAGATCTTGCATTCATCCTGCACCCCCGGGTACCGTATATCAGGAAGATACTGAATCAAAAATCAAAGTCAATCTTAAACCATGTAAAACACAAAGGAAGAGCAGAAAAAGCTCAGAGAGGAGAAAAAAATTCCTCAGGGCAAAGGGTACAAAGTAAGAAGTAAGGCAGGTTATCGCTAAATTGACTTTTGATAACTCTTATTTTCCCATTTATTCAATTTTTTATTTTTCAATATCGATCTTTCTGGTTAAGGCATTAAGCCCACTGGATTTCTCCTTCTGCTGCCTGAAAGATCCTTCTTAAATTCCATGTGATATCCTGCAGCATCAGTTCTGCTTTTACTTTTTTCAATCCTCTCCTTAATAATTGTGTGAATTTTCCGTTCTGTTTCTGGTCTGCCTGAAATATCTCTGCCGCATGCATCCGTTTTTTATACAACTCCTGCCCTTTTTTACTTAAATATCTTTTATATACTCTTTCCTGAACAGCCTGGCGAACATCCCTCCGGATTTCCTTGAATAATGCCTGTGTGCATTCTTTTTTCCTTTTGCATTTTCTGCATCCATTTTCATTACTGTACAGATATGTCTGACATCCAAATTGTCTTAATACACTTTGACCGGTCTGATGAAGAATGTTTCCTTCTGAACACCTTATCGTATTATCCTTTTTACTATACTTGTATTCAATCATATTCTTATATTTTTCAGGCTGTTTTCTTTTTTTCTCATGCTGCTTTGTTGGTGCTATTAACTGAAATCCATTTGCTTCCATATTTACGCTGCTTCCCAGGGTATTAAAGTTTGAATCAGCACATACTTTTTTGTATTTACCATATCCTTTGCAGTTATCATTAGCCTGCTTTGTTACCCTGCACAACCTGTGACTCTCATCATAATGGCCGGATACATCCGTTGCTACGATTATGTCTGCTTTGCCGTCAACAGCATTTATCTTAGTATATGCATTCACATATGATCCATCTTTCATTTTTGTTATCTCAGAATCTTTGTCAGTCTCATTGACTTGAAATGATCTTTCTAATTCCTTTTTACGCGAAGGAGTTGTATTGCTTGTTCTTTGTCTGATCTTTTTATTTAATTCACATTGCAGGTCGTCTATTCTTTTCAGATCTTCTTCATACTTCTTCTTTTTATTCATTACATCATCATCTTCTTTTTCAGGGGACTGGATCTTTGTTAATACTTCTTCCAGCCTCTTCTTTACTTTTTTTCTCCGAAGCTTTAATTCCTTTAATGTCCGGCCTTTTTTCATTGCTGCATTCGCTTTAACATGATAGCCGTCCTGGTATAATGCATCAAAAGACAATAACTTGTTCTTCTCTGCCAGTATTATTGTCTGGCTGAAGATTAATTTCAGGTCCTCTTTGTGCATATTAATAAAATCACTGATCTTATCATGGCTTATCCGCTTTTTATGTGTAAAAAACCAGTAATCTGCATACATATAGGTTGCTTTTTCTATTTGATAGGCTGAAAACATTCTGTCATATATGGCATAAAGGATTATTCCCAGCATCATTCGTATCCCTTTGGGAGAACGCCCTTTTTGCCCGTCGCCAACCTTATATTTTTTTTCGAAAAGTGAAATATCTATTGTAGAAATGAATTTCTGAATGTACCTTACTGGATGATTTTCAGGAATGATGTCATTAAACCTTATACTGACAAACGCTCCATCATCATCATGATCTGTTTCATCAAAATTTGAAGCCATTAATCCCTCCCGATTTGACTGTCAAATTGAATATATTATTTTTTTATTAAAAGTCAATTTAGCGATAACCTGC
>JAHITG010000359.1 GCA_018817865.1 Spirochaetota bacterium | reverse complement strand
CACTCCTTTTACCCAATATTTATGGGGATTCTCTTGGTATTGACCTGAGTGAAATGAATATTTCACGAAATGATAACGGAAACGCTTCTGATTTCAATATAAATAACAACAGGAACAATAGTTCCGGTAATAACAGCGCTACAAAGAGAAGCAGCTCCTCCGGAGGCAGTGGCGAAGATGTTAATCTTCAAGATGTAGTTGAATACATTGATGGTAGTGATAGTATCGGAAATAATGTAAAATTGGGAAGCACCCGTACACCGGCTATCGGTTCCGTGGACAGTGTTCCTGTAACCGTTGGTAACGCATCCGGGAAGATAGGATTCTGGGATTATGTCCTTCCCACCTTCATGAGCGGATCAGGCGATAAATTTCAGGGTGGCGACATGAACATCTGGGGTGATGTATTCGTCCGTCCCGGGGCAGCAGTGCGCTCGGCCCTCCTTGGTGATGGCTACGTCAACGGTGCCTTGAATCCGCAAGAGGTTCCCAGCTTTGGAGATGTGTGGGCAAACAAATACATCCAGTCCGGAGGAGATAATCCATGGGTCGGTGTACCCATTGTCATGGCCGGAATGGTAGGCGATATGGTGACAAATCCTGCGGATGTGCTTTTAACCATAACCGGCGGTAAGTTAATTCAAAGCGGAGGAAAAGCAATTGCCAGCACAAAGCTCGGCAAGATGGTACTCAATACAAGATCTATGAGGATGGCGAATGTGTTCCTCAAACGTACGCTACCACGAAACGAGGTTTATAAATTCCTGACACAGCCAAGAAGTTATAAAGCTGTCTTTGGCAGTGCCAAGAACAGAGCATTAAATTTAATCAACAAAGGACCCAAACCGAAATTCTCACCACACACAAGAGACAGGGCTGTTCGAAAAAATTTAAAAAAAGTTTTAGGTGATCTTAAAAAACACAATCCAACACATTATGAACACTCAAAAAACACAGCGGATATAGTTCGAAAATTTGCCAAAAATGAGTTAAAGCTATCACCACGTGAAGTAAAAATGCTGCACAGGAAAGCTCTACTACATGATGCTGGAAAATTAAAAATTCGGAATTCACTGTTAAACAAGACAGGAAAGTTAACAGATGCAGAATTTGCTGAAATGGCAAAACATACCTCCTTAGGAGATGACGTACTCAGGGAATACAAAGTACTTCAAAGGACAAAATTAAAAGATGCCTTCAGCCATCATGAAAAACTTTCAGGAAAAGGATATCCTAAGGGATTAACAGGTGATGAGATCACACGTGATGCAAAGATATTAGCACTGGGTGATTCCATGGAAGTAATGACAGCTGAACGCAGTTATAAAACCGCAAAAACTATTTCAGAAGCCTTAAAAGGAGAAAAGGGAATAGTAGATAGTGTTAAATTCGGGCAGTTCGACAAGAAACTAGCTGACAGATTTGTAAATTACTGGGAAAATGCGCAGGGAAAAGGCCTGACAGATCAGGTCTACCAGGCATCAAAACAGCAGGCATCCAAGATACTGAATGCACAGCCCAGGACTCTACCTCAAAAAGTAGAGCATACCTTTCAAAAGATGCGCTACCCCTATAGTGAAAATATTCATGGTGTCACAGTAAAAGACGGAAGAAAGATCATCGGCAATAAATTTGATCCCAATGGACCCAGCTACCAGGTAGGAGTAGATCCGAGAACAATAAAGCCCGGAGATAAAAGTTTAAAAACTGTTCAAAAAATAGGCCGGCAAAGAATAAATAAGATCAATGATGCCATGAACAATCCCGGCGGTAAAGTTGACCCGGTCGTACTATCTCAGGACGGGACTATCCGTGACGGCCATCATAGAGTAGTAGAAGCACTGGAAAATGGAAGGTCCATTGACATCATTAAACAGTAAGGGTGTATTCTAAAATCTTATCACCCTCTTCAAAATATATTTATTACTTGAATTCTAAAAAATAATTAGTATTATATTTTCAAAACGAAAGCAGGATCATTATGCCGCCTAAACCTATAAAGAAGCGTGTATTTATAATCATTCTTGTCATCCTATTCTTATTACTATTGCTCTTCACAATAAAGCCTAAACAGGCTCCATTAAAAGAAGAATACACCCTTGTTGAAATTTTAAACAAGGTCACTGCAAACTACTCAAAAATAATCAGCATGGTCATCAATTTTGATTACACCTGGTATTTACCCCTTGCAGTCGAAGACTCTCTTAAAATTGAAATAAAGGATGTCACATTATCCGGCATGATCTTTGACGATGAATTGTATATCAATACTGATGGCCTGAAAATGGAGTATAACACAGATACAGGACTGACCGGTAAAACCTCATCCTCAAATAATGAGTATAAATATGATCATCTGCTCAACTGGTACTCACTGGTATATGAAACCGTAATGCTATGCCCCATGAAATTTAATTTTAAAGAGATGATGAATATTGAGGGTGCTGATATCGGCATGGTAAAAATGGAGAAAGAAGGATACTATTCAGTTGATTTTTACCAGGAAAAGAACAATAAATACATTGTCTTTCTGATCAACATGCGGTACGGTACAGTTGAGATGATCAAGATCATGGAGAAACTAGGTCCTGACAAGCAGGATGAAAAGAGTTTTTATCTTATTACCGCCATCCTGGAAGATATAAAGGAAGAGGACGGTATATACTTTCCCACGACCATACAGGTAAAATTCAGAAGTGAAGACAAGGATTATATTATCATCACTAAAATAAAAAAAATGGACTTCAACTGATCTTCAAGGGATACAACCATATGAAATTTAAGATCAACATTAAAAAACAATGGAAAAAGATGCTCTTATTCATTGTAATATCTGTTTTTATTGCTGCGTTCCTTATCTTATCAGAAGAAGAAACCCCTGAACCTTCCCCGATCAAAGATGATTATTCTGTCCAGGAGATACTAAGCACATTATACCATAACTATGCTAAGATAAAGAACCTTCAGATGAATATTTCTACAACATGGATCAGACCTGTCAGGAAAAACATTGCCATAAAATTAAATATTCTGGACACTCAATTAACCGATATCCTTGATGACGAAGACAGTCTGAAACTTTCAACGGAAGGAGTTGATATCGGCCGGCATGCTGACCTGGGCCTGATAGGATATTACCGGTCAAAAAGATATGAAACTAAATTCTTCATCCTGATAAACTGGATAAACAAATTTTATAAGTCGCTCATACTCTTCCCCAGAGGGTACAAACTGATCGGTGATGCTGCTTTTGAAGATATTGAAGTAACAAAACTTAAAAAGAAAGGATATTACCTTCTGGAAACTTCTCTTAAAGATAAAAGAGTATATGCCAATTTTACTGTGAACATGCAGTATGGAGCAATAGACGAACTTAATGTTGTCTCTTTCCAGACGATCACAAACAATATCGAAGGTGTCGTTGATATCCCTACCATGATCAATGCCAAATTCAGTCACTATGCTGATTTCAAAGGGATCGTTTTTCCGCAATATATCCGCATAAGCTATTTCAGTCCTGTTGTACATTATGTATTCCATACAGCTGTAAATGAAGCTTCCTTTAATCAGAAAATAGAAAAAGATCAATTTAATTTAATGACAGCACATAACCGGAGGAGGTGGTACAATGACCCTTCTTGGGTTTCTTCCGACAAACTTGTCATGATAAAAGGCACAGGATGGGAAGTAAGGGATGTCGAGGGCAGGGCCAGGAAAATAGACCAGGACCATTATATAATCTTAAAAGACATT
>JAHITG010000358.1 GCA_018817865.1 Spirochaetota bacterium | reverse complement strand
CTCATTTTTTTATGACTTCCGGTGCTTCGACTCCATCCCATATAATAGAAAAAGTATATGATCTGTTGCAGAAGAGAGAGAACAGATTTATGGAATTTTCAAATAAAACCATACCTTTGATCGATCAGAGTATAAAAGAGTTTTTTACTGATCTTGAAAAAAATTCCCGGTTTGCCATTATGAAAGATCTTATCAGGAGTACCGGGGAATACTGCCTTAGAAGCGGTAAAAGGGTACGGCCTCTGCTCCTGATATTATCATATCTCGGGTTTAAAGGGGAAAAGAAAGATCTAAGCAAGATCATTGATCTGGCAGCCTGTGTTGAGATCATGCACTCTTTTTTACTGATCCATGATGATATCATGGATAGAGCATCGCTTCGAAGAGGCGCAAAGAGTATGCATGTGATCTGTGAAGAAAAGTTCAGGAAGATCACACATAATGACCGGATCGGTGAGGATGTAGCCCTGGTACTGGGCGACATCCTATTTGCCGAGGTGATCGGCAGGATAGCAGGATCAAGGATCGATCTAAAGACTAAAAATTCTTTTTTAAAGGTTTTCAGTTCCTGTTACTCCCTGACCGGCTGGGGCCAGATACTGGACAGCATTTATTCCAGCCTGAAAGAGCTTACAGTGAACAGTAAGGTCCCTGAAAATATCAGTCAATTCAAGACAGCCTACTATACTGTCTTTTATCCGGTCTATATGGGATATATATTGACCGGGAAGAAGAGTGAACGAATGAGGGAATCAATAGAGAAATTTGCTATACCTTTAGGTGTTGGATTTCAGATAAGAGATGATATTATCGGGATCTTTGGTGATAAGCATAAAACCGGTAAGTCTGTTATTTCAGATATCACGGAGGGAAAATTCACTCAGCTGATCAATATGACATTAAAGAACCTCAGCGAAAAAAAGAAAAGAGAGTTTATACAGACCTTTGTGAAGAAGAAAAAGAAGAGTGATGATATTAAGAAGATCAAGGATATGATCTTACAGAGTAATGCCAGGCAAAAATGCAGTCAGCTTATGGATGATCTTTTTAAAAAAGCCCAAAGCAAACTGCAGCTTTTAAAGAGTACCAAAGAGATGAGAGAAGTATTAACAGATCTTATCACCTACTTACAAAAGGTTTAACAGGGAAAGCAATTTTTGTTGACTATTCTTAAAAAAGATATAATTTAGACTATTATTTTTTTGGAGGAACACAATGTCAGGACATTCCAAGTGGCATTCGATCAAACATAAAAAGGCGGCAACCGATTCTAAAAGAGGTAAAGTATTTAATAAGATCATCAGGGAGATCACCGTGGCTGCACGGACCGGGGGTGGAGATCCGGAAATGAATCCGCGCCTCAGGATGGTCATGGGGAAAGCAAAAGATGCGAATATGCCTGCAGACAATATTGAAAAAGCAGTAAAGAAGGGAACCGGTGAGCTGGAAGGGGTAAGTTACGAAGAGAGTATATATGAATGGTACGGTCCTGCCGGAACAGCCATTCTCATCGAAGTCTTAACGGATAATAAGAACAGGACCACCGCTGAGGTCAGAAGTCTTTTCAGCAAGAATGGCGGAAACCTTGGAGAGAACGGATGTGTTGCCTGGATGTTTGCTAAAAAAGGTCTTATTTCGGTCAAGAAAGAGAGTATCGGAGAAGAGGAACTCTTTAATATTGCCGTTGATGCCGGGGCAGAAGACCTTAAGAGTGATGATGAGATGGGGCTCTATGAGATCACCTCGGAGGTGGATCATTTTGAAGCTGTGAAAAAGGCTCTGAAAGATAATAAGATCCCTATTGAAAATGATGACATCACCATGCTTCCGAAAAATTATGTAAAGATCCAGGATGAATCAAAGATCAAACAGATGGTTAGATTGCTGGAAGTGCTTGAAGATCAGGATGATGCGCAGAATGTATATACAAATGCCGATATCCCGGTAGAAGCTTTTGAATAATAGATAGAATGATAATTTTAGGGATAGATCCAGGATATGCCATTACAGGATGGGCTGTCTTCTCAACAGAAGGAGACGAAACCCATGTTCTTGATTATGGAGCCATCCAGATCGAGAAAAAGGATCTCTATAAACGCATGGACGAGATCTGTTCCGGGGTCGAAACGGTCATTAAAAAATATAAAGTGGAACAGGCTGCTATTGAAAAGATCTTTTTTAACAAGAATATAAAAACAGCTATGGATGTCGCCCAGGTACGGGGTGCTATCGCGATCACCCTCTTAAAACGGAAGATCAGCTTATTTGATTATACCCCCCTGCAGGTCAAACAGGCATTGGTTGGATACGGGAGGGCTGAAAAAGTCCAGATACAGAATATGGTGAAGCTTCTTCTGGGATTGGAAGAGATCCCCAGACCCGATGATATTGCCGATGCTCTGGCAATAGGGATCTGTCATATCAATTCCATGAAATTCAATAAACATGTGAAGGAAAGTTTATGATCGCATGGTTGAAAGGAAAAATAATTACAAAAAAACCGAACGTTCTGGTACTTGATGTTCATGATGTGGGTTACCGGATCAATATTTCCTTTAAGACCTTTCAGATGCTGAAAGATGAAGGGGAAACAGAAGAGATCCTTATTTATACCTTGCATAAAGAGGATCTTCTTGAACTGATCGGATTTAAGACCAAAGAAGAAAAAGAGCTTTTCAAGGTACTGCTTAGTATTTCAGGGATCGGTCCGAAGATGGCATTAGGCATTCTTTCCAAAGTTGATATGAAGACTTTCCAAAAGGCCGTTTCCAGTCAGGATATTTCGCTTTTAACCGGAGTAGGGGGTATCGGGAAAAAAAGGGCTGAAAAACTGCTGTTTGAATTAAAGGAAAAATTTAAGAAACTGTACGGAATAGAAAGTGTTCCCTTCGGTACTCATTTTCATAAAGTCCAGGAAGAGGCTGTCATGGCGCTGGAGGGATTGGGGTATTCGAAAACAGAAGCTTTCCAGAGGATCAAAAGCATAGCTTTTGATGAAAACATCTCTCTGGAAGACCTGATCAAAAAAGCTTTATCAGGCAATTGATTTTACGGTCTGATCTACTGAATAAAACCGTTATTGGCATTATGCCAGTTAATAAACTCAACAATACCCTCACCTATGGATTTGGCAATCTTTTTCTGGTAAGCTTTTGACCTTAAAAGTTTTTCTTCTTTTTCATTAGTAATGAATCCGATCTCCGTCAGCACAGCCGGTATAAGGGTCCCTTCCAGCACATAGAAGAGAGCCTTTTTAACTTCTTTTGTTCTTTTATTCGCTTTCAGGTTCCTGTGATATCCCTCCTGAATGAATCCGGCAAGCTGGATGCTTTCACGGATATTTTCATAGCTGAGCATCCCGGTCAGGATCTTTGTTATGGGTTCTACTTTGCTTTTTTCCGATTCTATGATACCGTTCTCCATGGCTGCTACTGCCCGTGCTTCATCATCTGAAGCTACCGGTGAGAGGACGAATGTTTCTGTACCCCTGGATTTTTTATTGTAGGAGGCATTTGCATGGACACTGATAAAGATCCCGGTAGAATCCTTTTTAATGAACTGGTTGGCAATATTCGCCCTTTTATTTAAAGTGATGAAGTTATCTTCATCCCTGGTCATGGTGATCTTAACGTCCTTTAGCCTGTCATTCAGATAATCCTTTAAATAGAGACTGACATTCAGCACCACGGTCTTTTCCCTTAATGCCTTCTGTCCGATAGCGCCGGGATCTTTACCGCCGTGTCCCGGATCAATTACAATGAATTTGATCTGACTGGGGGATGTCGTAACTATTTTTTGATGGGAGTTCAGGGCGGTCTCTTCTTTTACAGGGATGGTCTCTTTTTCAGCTATTTGGACATCTTCTTTATAAATGACTTCCTCTTTTTCATTGATCTTGAAATTCCTGTCAATGTAGCTGAACTGAAAATCACCCCTCTTCCATTGTGTGATAAGATCCACCATCTCTTTTGGTATATAAATTATGCCGTTATCTCTTATTGGAGGTGATTTAAGTAAAATAGATTCTCTTTCATAGTAGATGGTGTCTTCATCGATAAAGAAGAAAAGGTATCGCCCGTTATCCTTGATGATCAGCTTTTGTGTATAATGGTCATAACGCCTTTCCAGGTGAAGGATATTTAAAATTTTATACAATGGATAGTAAGTTTCATTATTGATCAGATGGGAATCGATCCTGTAATCCATCGCATATAGTGGAAGAACAGTACATGAAATAATAGCTAACAGAATCAGCATTAAAGAGAGTTTTTTCATTCATTATCCGCCTTGAATTTGATCACCTACTATAATTTTCGGTATATGGAGGCCCATTCTTGAATTTTTTGCTGTTTTTTGGGTGATTTAGCTGGTTTTTTAATACCACAGAGGCACAGAGACACAGAGAAATATAAAATTTACTTATATTCTGAATATTCTATTATGTTTATTCGATTTTTCTGTTATAAGTAAAAAGCATTCCCAATATTAAATTAAAAAAGATTATTTATTAGTTTAAAAATCCATAAATTTAAATATAGGTCTATTTTAAAAAATTATGATTTTTTTTCTCTGTGACTCTGTGACTCTGTGGTATTTTTTTTTACTTGTACACTACTGCAAGGCTGACAGGGGCAACATCGATCTTATTCATGATCGATCTTTTCAGGATGCTGTTCCCGGCCTTCTCTTCGTTGACAACCTGTTTCCAGGAACCGGAGGGCAGGGAAAAGGCCTGGCCGGTTCGGTGGGGGTTGATCAGAATGAGGATATCCTTCCATTTGTCTTTCCTGTCTTTGATCCTCCAGGCAATGCATCCATAGGGGGCATCAATGAATTTCAACTCCTTTTTTACAGTACTTCCTTTCTTTAATTTAAAGGCGGGGTGGGCTTTTCGAATGGCTATCAGTCCCTTGTAATACTGGAATACATCATTATACTCTTCTTTCAGGTTCCAGTAGATCTGGTTGACGGAGTCGTCTTTATTGTAGCTGTTCTCATCCCCCTTTTTTGAACGGCACATCTCCTGTCCGGAATGCAGGAACGGTATTCCCTGGGAGAGAAGCACAAGTGCCCCGGCCAGTTTCTGCATGTTTCTTTTTATTTTTTCATTATCATTCGCCGGATCATTGTTCTGTTTTAAAGAGAGATTGATCCTGTCCCAGAGGGTGTGATTATCATGGCAGGCAACATAATTGATACTCTCCAACGGGATCAAGGTAAAATCATCAATGCTGCCCGTTATTCCTTTTTTGATCTTTGTAACGGTATCCCCATCGGCCTTTCCCTGAATATATCCCGGGTCCATATTAAAGACACTGCCTTTGATAGAGTCGCGAAAATGATCATTAAAAACGGAAAAACCTTTTCCTTTCTGGGTTCCTTTCAAAGTCTGCTTCGTCGGGGTTTCACCGGCAGACCAGGGTTCCCCGTATACGAGAATATTCTTATTTATCTTTTTCAGTTCTTTCGCTATCAGGGTCATTGTGCCGATATCGATCAGTCCCATCAGGTCAAACCGGAAACCGTCTATTTTATATTCCTTTACCCAGTATTTCAGGGAGTCCAGTATGTATTTCTGTGCCATGGGAAATTCAGTCTGGAATTCATTTCCGCACCCGGAGCCGTTGTAAAAACTTCCGTCCGGTTTCATCCTGAAATAATAATCCGGAACGATCTTCTGGAAGCTGGCATTGGGGGAAGTATGGTTATAGACCACGTCCATGGTCACCTTGATCCCCTTTTTATGGAGTACATCTACAGCTTTTTTGAATTCCCTGACCCTGGAGTCATCCTTACTATCTGAGGCGAACCATCCGTCCGGGGAATTGAAACTGGAAGGCATATACCCCCAGTTATATGTATTCTGATCCTCTTCATTATTATCAAAGTCCTGAATGGGCATGATCTGCACGACATTAACCCCGAGGTCCGATAAATGGTCCAGGCCTGTGCTGAAGCCGTTGAATTTTTTTCCTGATTCTGTCATACCGAGGAATTTGCCCCTGTTCTTGATACCGGAGTTTTTATCTATGGTAAAATCCCGTATATGAAGTTCATAAATGATGGAATCAGAAATGTTAAAACCGGGTGACCCGGAGACCGGGGTCTTATCATCGATGATCATTCCCCTGTTATACTTCCCGGTATTGCATTTTGAATAGATATCCACGACCTCCTCTTTGGGAATACTCTCCTCTTTCAGGTAGACCTTATAGGTATAATATTTCCCGTGGAGGTCCATGCTGACCGTTGCCTCCCATATCCCTTTTGCGTCCTTATTCAGGAAAAAGGTTTCGGGTGCGGTGTCCGTGACGGACTGATATATCTGCAGGGATACCTTTACTGCTGTGGGGGCAAAGATCCTGAAGGTAGAGGCCTCTTTTTTATAGAGTACGCCGAGATCTTTTTTCGAGTAGAATTTGTTATCCGATAGTACTTTTCCCATCATGAGATTCTTCTCCTGAAAACCTTTGATCTGAACCGTATAAACAGCCTGGTCATCAGATAAGGTGAGATCTTCTTTCAATGTGATATTGAATGAATCAATTGGCTGAATAATATATCCCTTAAAGATCTTCTTTATCTGGACCGGTTTTTTATTTTTATTAAGGATTTTTACGGTGTTAGGGTTTATCTCTTTTGAATTTACTTTTTTTGATAATATTATTTTAACTGTATCTTTGCCATCCAGAACAGCTGATACTATTTTTGGTGTGAGGGAAGGTTTTGATGAGTATATGTTCTCATCACCCTGGATGAGCCAGAACTCCTGATCTTTTTTTACATTTAAGAAACGGTCCCTGTCAATGTCCTTTGATTCCCAGTTGCCTTTTCTTATTATAAAACCGATCTCTTCAGGGCCGTTCAGGGCTCCCGGATCGATCTTAAATATCATCCCGAATGCATCTGAACCGTCAGCCTTCTGCATCCGGCCGTCAGCACCTTTGGGCCATATCCACAGATTCCATTCTGCATAATCCTTGATAAACCGGTAGTAATGGACCGTTACGGTCTCAGCTTCTGCACTGTTGATACAGATAAGAAGAAGCAGGGTCACTGAGAATATCTTCATAAAAGACATAATATACTCCTGAGGTGCCAGGTCTTAAAAATGTTTAATCTCGGGGGTCTGACCCCAAATCATTTATAATCTTAAGACCTGGCATCTATTAAATTAATAAATGGAATTAAAAAGTCAATCAACAGGGGGTGTCTCAAAAAGTTGTTGATTTATAAATATTATCTGTTATACTAAATTTCAAATTTATGTTAACACAATGATATGAAAATGAAGGTAAAGATCAAACGATCAGAATGTAAAGGCAGGATAATTGTACCCGGATCAAAGTCACACACGATAAGGGCTGTATTTATAGGTTCCCTGGCATCCGGGCGGTCTGTCATTAAGGCCCCGCTTTTATCAAGTGATACAATATCTGCTATACATGTGTGCCGAGCTTTTGGAGCCGGGATAGAAATAAAAGATAATGAAATTATCATATCCGGGACCGGTGGAGAACTGAAGGTACCTGAAAATATCATTGATGTCGGGAATTCAGGTACAACTCTTCGGATAGGCCTTTCCATGGCTACATTATTGAATGGTTCTTCTGTTTTTACCGGAGATGATCAGATCAGGAAACGGCCTCTGGGGTCTCTGATCAATGCCTTGAACAGTCTTGGCGCGGAAGTGATATCGACTGAAGGCAATGGAAAAGCTCCTGTCAGCGTGAAAGGTAAAGCCACAGGAGGAGAATGTGAGATCGAGGCTGTTACTTCCCAGTATCTGTCATCCCTTCTGATCAATGCACCGTTGTATCAGAAGGATACCCGGATCACAGTTTTAAAATTGAATGAAAGGCCTTATGTGGATATGACATTACAATGGCTTGACAAACAGAATATTATGTATGAAAATGATGAATATAAAAGATTTAATATACAAAAAGATCAATCGTATAAACCTTTTAAAGAGACCATTCCGGGTGATTTTTCTTCTGCTTCTTTTTTCCTTGCTCTGGGTGCCATGTCTGAGAATGAGATGATCCTGGAAAATCTTGATATGTCTGATATTCAGGGAGATAAAAGGATCGTACAGATATTAAAAGAGATGGGTGCTAATGTTGATGAAGACACGGATTCTATCAGGATATCAGGAGGTTCCCTCCACGGGATCGATATCGATATGAACGATATCCCGGATGCTCTGCCTGTTATGTCCGTGGTCGGTTGTTTTGCTAAAGGGACGACCAGGCTTTTGAATGTTCCGCAAGCCCGGTTAAAGGAGACAGACCGGATCAGGACGATGAAGGAAGAATTATCTAAAATGGGAGCTGATATTGAGGAGATGGAAGATGGGCTCATAATAAATCAAAGCAGATTACATGGCTCTACTTTAACTGGCCATGATGACCATAGAATCGTAATGGCGCTTACTATAGCCGGACTTCTTACGAAGGGAGAGACAACTGTTGAAACGGCTGAGGCCGTGAATATAACCTTTCCCGGCTTTTTTGACCTTATCAGGTCCTGTAATGGAAATATTGATTTAATTGAAGAATGAAAGAGAATATAATAATAAACAGTTTATTAATTAATAAAAAACTGTTCAAACAGGAGGAATACAATGACAGGCAATACATTTGGAAGATTTTTCAGGATCACTACCTGCGGTGAGTCATATGCGGGAGGATTCCGGAAAAACCTAAAAATTCCAAAAGAACTATTTGGAGGATTGATCACGATCGTGGACGGTGTTCCCCCGGGAATTAAACTTACACCGGATATGATCCAGAAAGAGCTTGATAAACGAAAACCGGGCCAGACAAAACTTGATTCCCCACGGAAGGAGATAGATAAAGTTTATATCTTTTCCGGAGTTATGGAAAAGGACCTGACGACCGGAGCCCCTGTAGGGCTTCTGATCCCCAATGTGGATATCCAGGATATACATATCGATCAGTACGGTTCTTACAAGGATATCATGAGGCCGGGGCATGCCGAATATACCTTTTTTAAAAAGTACGGCGAGCATGCCGACTGGGTAGGGGCCGGCAGGGCATCGGGACGAGAATCCGCATCCCGTGTAGCAGGCGGTGCCGTAGCTAAAGCTGTTCTTGACAAATTCAATATTGATGTAGTCGGATATGTCATAGAATCCCATGGGATAAAAGCAGGGCCCGTTACATACGAAATGGCAAAGAAGAATTACAGAAAGAATGACCTGAACTGTCCCGATCCGGAGAAAGCTAAAGTGATGATCGATGATATTCTCAAGATCAAGAAAGCGGGAGATACGGCCGGAGGAGTTATCGAGGTGATCGCCAGAGGTGTTCCGGCAGGATTGGGCGAACCGGTCTTTGACAAGATTTCAGCATTGATCTCTCACGGTATCATGTCTATTGGGGCGGTAAAAGGGATCGAGATCGGTGCGGGATTCGAAGTGGGTAAAATGACAGGAAAAGAATGTAATGATCCGGCATATATTGATAAAAAAACAGGCCGGGTACGGTTTAAAACAAATAATGCCGGCGGGATCCTT
>JAHITG010000357.1 GCA_018817865.1 Spirochaetota bacterium | reverse complement strand
GATCGATAAAGAGTAATTCTTAAAACCACCGTCAATAATAGCTATCTTAATACCGGTACCAGTGATCCCTTTTGTATGGGATAACGAGGCCCCGGTAAGAGAGACTTGTTCTCCAATGACACGATGCAGAAGAGGTTTGAACGGAAGCCGAATGATCTTAATATCAGTACTTTTGTTTAATTCCCTTAAGCCGGAAGGTATGATCCTGATCCTGATGCGATCTTTATAGGCAGAGATCACCTCCCCGCCCGAAGAACGAATGAGAGCCTCCAGACGGGAACTGTTCCCTTCTTTTTTTACCTCTACTACTACTGTTATTCTATCATGACGGACATCGATCCCTGCTTTTACAGCATTCTGAAGCGCGAACAATGCCCCTTTTGAATCACTTTCATCTATGACCCGGATCAATCCGGATGATAATTTACTGTATTCCTTACTTTTCTTTTTTAATGAAGAAAAATACTCTTCTTCTCCGGATGCAATATTATTAGCAGGATAAATGAGATCAGAAAAGAGTAAAATAATTAATATGGCCTTCTTCATTTCAATCATTTATTTGTGTTTATATTCTATAACCTTAAATCAGAAAGTCAAAAATCAAAAATATTTATCTCTCCCCTTAAAAACAGCTCAGGATTCTTCAACTAAAAAATAAATTGAACTGCCATGAAACAGGCAAGCTGAAAACTTAATTATTTTCCATGGCAAAAGCTGTGATCAGATCACGATCTTTCGATTTGATCTGTGTAAATTCGATACCCATATCATAAAGCCCGACATCGAGGCGTTTTACACGGACAACCTTTCCTTCTATGTTTATCACTTCATCATACAGGGGAAGTCTGAATTTTAACCTGATAGCCATACCCACTTTTTCTATTTCCGGCAGTATCAGGAGGAGACCCCCTCCTGAAATATTTTTTGTAATGGGTTTACCAAAAGAGAGGTCTTCCATATCAAGTGTCTGATACCATACTTCAAATGTGCTATTCACTCTCTGGAATTTTCGTTTCTCCATGAATGCCCCCTGGAACTTATCTACTGATCGATCAATACTTCTGTAATGTAATTCCCTGAATTAAGATTTCAATCTTTTTTTAGCTGCCGTCATTTTAAGATCCCTACACCCCAATTGACGGAATTCTTCCAGTTATCCGATTTTCCGTTCCAGATCAATTGACCTTCTCTACCATTATGTTTATCCGCGTCATTTACCGCTATGTCAATATTGATCCTCTTTTTCTTCCCGAAATCCTTGAAATTGGCGAGGCTCAGCCGAACTTCCATAATGTATTTATCAGTCAGCTTCCTGATCTTTACATCACTATTAACAGGAGGCTGATTGCGTGTACCTCCCTCTGCCTGGTCATATATCCACATATTACCATTTGCTCCGATAATGACCTGATAGTCCCATCCGGAAAATCCTTTATTGGGGATCCGTGACGGGTCCGTACTCAGATAGAACTCCACCCCGTCACCATCCCAGATCCTGTCACCTTCTTGTATGTTTTTAGCCGGAATATCATCTGTGATCTCGGCTAAAAGATAAAGGTTATCCTTATCATACAGAATTCTAACTTCTGCACTCAGGTCATTGATACCATCCCAGGACCCGGCCATCGAAAGCGGAACTTTATCCACAATATCCCTGATGATCAACCTGTCAGCTTTTTCCCATGCTTGGTCGATCTCTCCGTCTATCTTAACGGGTGAACGCTTTTTATAAATATTAATATTCCTCTTTTTAACGGCATATTTGCCATCCCTGATCAGAACATTATAAAGATCGCCTGTCCTGTAAGTTTTCTCTCCTTCCATATATTGAAGGCCGGCTGAAACAGTTATATTATCCAGCCTGGCCATGTATTTTAATGGAAAACTGAAAGGGACCAAACCGTTTTTGTCTGTCTTTTTTTCATATGACCGGTCCTGCCAGTTCTTGGGCCAGAAGAATGAGTATTGAAGGAGCTTATCCTGTACCGGATCCTGCTTGAAATCCAAAACCTTGATCTCCCCCTTCATCAGTCCCCCGGTTTTATACTCCTTTTGATCCATGGTTATTCTGACGCTGTACGGTGCTTCCAATTGCTCTTTATTTTTATTAAAAAGACCTATCTGCTTCTTTATGCTTTTTAACAGCTTCTTCCTCTTGTCGTAGGACCGTACTTCCAGTTCATAAAAACCATCTTTTATAGTACTACTGTCAAATGATCCTGTCCACCAGTGCCCCTTCTTCTTCAATTCCTTCCATTGCTTTTTATTTATCTTATAATTCACCTTTTTAACCGAATCCATCGCATATACTTCGATCCGGACATTTCCTCTGTAATGCTTCCCGTTCTTCGGCTCTATGACAAGTGCTTGATGAAACTTCTTCAGAGCATGATACAGAGGCCTCTTCTTTTCAACGATATCGCCGTCATCATTCAATTTGATAGAGATAACCCCGTACCATTCCTCGGGGTGATCATTATGCATGCTCTGATTCCCGGCCTTCCACCATTCATCGATCCAGGCAAAGACACATCCACCAACCGCCCCGGCATCTATCAGATCCCGGTACATGCGCAGTACTCCATCCCTCTGTTCTTCTTCCGTATTTCCGCCATAACCATACTTCCCCGGCCCGGATGGCGAAACCGGCAGGCCAAACTCCGTAACAATGAAAGGCTTATCAGGTGCATATCTTTTTTTTAAGGACTCAAGGTATCCCCTGTATCCGAGAGAATGCGTAATAATGGCGGGTGAATACATGTACACATTAAAAGCCAGTACATCCCAGAATGTGTGATCAACAAAATCATCCATGGCACAGGAAGAGATGGAAACTCCCCGGTTGGGATCCAAAGAAT
>JAHITG010000031.1 GCA_018817865.1 Spirochaetota bacterium | reverse complement strand
TGTTATTTTGTTTGTGATAGTTGTAGCAGCCGTATCGGTCTGATCAATTTCCTGATCAGAATTTTTACTGCCTATTCTGATACCGATACCGAGATCCATTGTACCCATTGACATACCGAATCCTAAATGAAGGTCCAGCATTGTAGACTGGGCGGCTTCAGAAGTGTCGATTGTATCAGCACTTGTGGTAACGACAGACTGTGTATAGACTGTCCCGCCTCTGCTGTATGCAGTGGTGGTATCAGTATCTAAACTCTCTGAAGTACCCTCTGAGTATCTGACAGCAAGGGTCTCTTTCATTCCAAAGAGATCCAGTCCGGTACCCATGTAGAGAGATTGGCCTGACCAGACAGAGTCCAGTCCTGCAACGATCTTCTTACCTTTTAATCCATCATAATACATCGGACGAATGATGGAATCCCAGTCGTCCTGCATCAGGTCAAAGCTGTTCGCGCTTTTTATTGAGTTGTTGAATGCTGCATATGATGAAGCAGATAAGATCAAACTTATTATTAATAAGGTAATAAAAAAAGTATATTTTTTCATATACCCTCCTATTTTTTTTATTTGATTTATCTTTAATGGCCTGCTAAGAATGTGCAAAGAATTTACATCACCTCCCTTTTAGCAAGGATTGACCATAATATTTGTCTTTTAATGAAGTAATTAATTTTAAATGTGTTTGTCATAAAATTAATATTTAATTAACTAATTAATACTATTTGTAAATTAAATGTCAAGTATAAAATTTATAATCTAATTTTTTTTCTCTTCTTTCGGATCAGCTTTAACGGGTTTTGTCTCTGAGTGACCGGATGGTTTATGGTTTTCCCTTTTAGTCATGATACAGTTCCCGTTAAAGACGCACCCGCTCTGGATAATAATATCAGGGGTTTTAACATCACCGGAAAGCTGGGCATGGGAGAGGAGCTCCACCTTGTCGAATGCTTCAATGTTCCCTGTTATCCTTCCGTAGATCGTGATGGTCTTTGCCTTTATATTGGCCTTCACATCAGCCTTGCTCCCGATAAAGAGGTGGCCCGTAGCATCGATCTCCCCTTTGAATTTCCCCTTGATCTTCAGGGATGTTGAAAACTTCAGGTTTCCTGAATATTCAATATCTTCTGACAGGATCGTCTTTATGTTTTTCTCTTCTTCAGCTTCTCTATCCATTATCTCTTTTGCCATGATGGGACCTCCTTGATTAAGAGTCTAATTGTCTAAACCTGTTATTACAGAGGTAGTCGCAGGCTTTAGCCTCGCTTGAAAGAAATTAAAGTTTATTTAGTAGGGACAAGGCATGCCTTGTCCCTACATTACAATGTATTTTGATAAATTTATTCTTCCAGATCGAATGGAGATACATACTCTCCATGTTTCTCTTTATATTCTATCAGGCGTTTTTTCTGATCTTCAAGCGTACTAAAAAGGATTTCAGGTGTGCCTTCTATCTTGTTTTTATAGATATCCGTAATTCTCTCAATTTTAGAAAGGTTTTCGGGAATCCGAAGGGTAAATTGTTTTACATAATCTTCCTTTGAATATTCTTTTTTCAGGACCTCGGAAAAAAGGCGTTTCAGGTCCTCATATTTAGGAATATATCCTGTGGGTGTTGTGATCGCTTCTGCTTCGTTATGAGCCCGCAGTTCCATCCATTTGATCCATACGGATTTATCGGTCTTCTCATTTAAAAATTGACCGTCTTTATTCTTTATAAAGTAATTGACCGAGAAGATCCGGGGAGGATCAGATATATTTTTTCCGATATTCAGGTTGTTCTCAATATATTTTGCTATATGAATGGATACAAAATCAAGGTTGGACATGGGGTTGAAGACTCTCTGTCCCACTGCTCCAAGTGTGGCTGCTGTGGTCTCTGATTCCAGAGAGGCCCCTTTGGTTATGATCCCGTGTTCCCAGGAAAAGGCTTCTTCTACGGGTACGGAGGTATCGCTGTCCCTTCCTCCGTAAATGATCCCCTTCACCTCCACTCCTTCAGGATTATGCAGGTTTTCATCTACATTAGGCAGTATAGAGAGGTCCAGGGCAAACCGTGCGTTCTTATGGGAAGTGGGGATCTCTTTCCCTCCCGCATCTTTTTTTCCTCTGGTCCATTCTCCCTGGAAATTGACGCCTCTTTCCGGAACTTCTTCTCCGCTTTCGGTCCAAAAGGGGGTATTCTCTTCTGTGATCAGGGAATTGGAAAAGATGATATCATTCGGTTTATGCAGGACCTCCCATAGAAGCGGATCGTCCTTTGCATTGACACCGTCTATGATCCCGAACATGCCCTGTTCCACATTCACGGCAAATATATTTTTCTTCTTTATCTTTAAATAGGCGATATCGTCCCCCACGATCTTTTCATCCGCAAGCATGGAGGTGGATGTTTTACCGCAAGCGCTGGGATAGGCTCCTGTAAAGTAGGATTTTCTTCCTTTAGGACCCATAATACCCATCACGAACATATGCTCGCAGAGCCATCCTTCCTTATTGGAGAGGTGTATGGCAAGACGCATGGAGAGCTTCTTCAGGCCCAGTGTGTTGCCTCCGTACTGGGTATTGGTGCTTATGGTCATGCTCTCTTCAAGATCGATGTACACCCTTCTTTTATCGGTAT
>JAHITG010000356.1 GCA_018817865.1 Spirochaetota bacterium | reverse complement strand
GCCATTTTTCAGGATAACAGTTTTTTTACAAGATCCTGGACCATCTTGCCGTCTGCCTGGCCTTTTACTTTCTGCATGACCGCACCCATGGCTTTGCCAAAATCTTTCATATCTTCCGCTTTTACTTCTTTTAAGGTCTCATCGATGATCTTTTCCAGTTTTTTTGCATCCAGCTGGTCGGGAAGGAATTTTTCAAGTATCTTTAATTCCTCTTCCTCTTCTTTGGCTCTTTCAGGTTTGTTCACTTTTTTATACTCTTCTATCGATTCCTTTCTCTGTTTCGCAGCGTGCTGAATGACAGAGATGACCTGCTCTTCTTTTAACTCTTCTCTGTTGTTCTTGATCTCTTCATTAGTAAGATCGGTCTTGAGCATTTTAATGACATTGACGGTGACCGTATCCTTTTCTTTTAAGGCCTTTGTTACGATATCATTTAATTCTTTCTTCCAATTCTTCATCCTAATACCTCCGATATATTTAAAAATATAATATTATCATAGCATATCATCTGATCCTTTTATATAGCTTTCTGTAAAGTGACTATCTGCCATCTTCTATCCACCAAATACCAGCTGACATTAGTCAGCTATCCCGGCGGCCATCCTAATTCCCTTCCGCCTAAAAGATGATAATGAAGGTGATAGACAGCCTGCCCTCCGTTCTTATTGCAGTTTGCCACGACCCGGTATCCTCCCTTATCGATATTCTTTTCTTTGGCGATCTTCTGGATTATTCTTGTTATTTTTCCAATTATAGCAGGATCATCGATATCATTGAAGGTCGGAATATGCTGTTTTGGGATGATCAGGACATGGACCGGTGCTTTGGGATCGATATCATTGAAAGCCAGTATATCATCATCTTCATATACGATATCACCCGGTATCTCTTTATTAATGATCTTACAGAATAAACATCCTTCCATACCGTGCTCCTTTATCAGTTCTTTACCTTTAAATAATCCGAAATATTCTTTTTAAAATCATTCAGATCTATATTTTCCTGCGACCCTTTCTCTAGAGACCTGAGCACGATCTGATCTTTCTTCATCTCTTCTTCCCCCAGGATCAGGCTAAAAGAACAATTCAGTTTATCAGCTTCCTTTAATTGTGCTTTAAGACTCTTCGCTTCATAGGAATAGAAGGGAATATAACCATGCTCCCTGACATGATCCATCAGCCGGATCACTATTTTTTCGTCAAAATTACCTGCAGTACAGATATATACCTGTGCTTTATGATCCGGCTTAAAAGGGATATTCTGTTCTTTTAAAGCGATCATCAGGCGTTCGATCCCCACGGCTGTTCCCACGGCCGGGGTAGGCTTTCCCCCTAAAAGCTCGATCAGATAATCATACCTCCCTCCGCCTAAAAGAGCGTTCTGAGCTCCGAGAAGAGTAGATTGTATTTCAAATACTGTTTTTGTGTAATAGTCAAAGCCTCTTACCAGTTTTTTATTTATGGAGAAGGGGATAGTTTTTAATTTCAGCCAGGATTGAAGTTTTTCAAAATGACCGGCGCATTCATCACAGAGGTGATCCGTCAGGAGAGGGGCGTCGTTGTATATTTCCTGGCAGGT
The DNA here is from genome assembly GCA_018817865.1 of Spirochaetota bacterium. Taxonomy (GTDB): domain Bacteria; phylum Spirochaetota; class JAHITG01; order JAHITG01; family JAHITG01; genus JAHITG01. The sequence goes on along the minus strand of JAHITG010000356.1, from coordinate 4,979 downwards.
GGGGTTTTTACAGTCAAAGACCCGTAATGGATTTGTATCAGCCCTGGACCTGCAGTTTTCACACAGTTTGCTTTTATTCTTTCGTAAAAATTTATCCAGTAAAGCAGTATACTCTTTTCTGCAGTTTTTATCACCCACGCTGTTGATCAGCAGGGTGAAATCCTTTAATTTCAGTTTATGTAAGAGATTGATATGAAGCTCAATGATCTCTACATCAAGCAGGACATTCATGGAACCGATAGCTTCACAGCCGAACTGATGGAACTCCCGTAACCTTCCTTTCTGAGGCCTTTCCGCCCTGAACATGGGGCCGTTATAGTGTACTTTGGTGATGCCCGGATTAAAAGAAAAATTATTCTCTAAATACGCACGCACGACACCGGCCGTGCCTTCCGGACGCAAGGTTATGCTTCTGTCCTTTCTGTCAGAGAAAGTGAACATCTCTTTCTGGACAATATCCGTATAGGTTCCGATACTGCGCGCAAAAAGATCCGTATACTCCATTATTGGTGTCTCGATCTTTTTATATCCATATTGCCGATATTTCTCATCCGCAGTACGATTAATATGATCGATTAGTTCAATTTCAGGAGTAAAGATATCTTTTGTCCCTTTTACAACAGGAATGGCGTTTCTCCGTAAAAACATTTTTTTAAGATTTACTTAAATTATAGTAATAATTGATTTTTTTTTGTCAATGGAAATTAAACTGTGCTGTCCTTAATTGTGAAGGGATATGGAGGAATTGATGAATTCCTCCATATTTTCTATAAGGTTTATCCTGCATGATTAGTCAGTTTCAAGCATTCTTTTTTTAAGCAGTTGTATCTACAAATCTGTTATTGCCCGGTTTGATCAGTTCAGAGATAAAATCATTGTTGCCTTTCAGCATCATCAGAAGCAGGGTCTTGATCTCTTTTAAGTCGACTTCTTTGATCTCGTGCTGGAATTTTCTGGGATCTATGATATAACCGTCATTCTTAATAGGCATTGCGTATTTGGTTCCATTATTCAATTTCAAACTGAAAGGCAATTCTCTGATATGGGGCATGATATTATTCGGCATTACTTTCATAATAAATCGCCTCCTTTTTTTAGGTTACTATAAATGTCGTCGTATTAAAAAAAACCTTAATAAATATATTATTTTTTTAATTTTTTAGGGAGTATTTTCAGGTGCCAGGTTTTAACTTTCATAATTTCAAAAACAATATTATCTTAAAAATTATCTTTAAATTTTAAAAGTTGAAACCTGGCACCTTATTGAAGCAGTATTATATATATGCGGAGAGAGGGACTTGAACCCTCACAGATTGCTCCACTGGCTCCTAAGGCCAGCGCGTCTACCAATTCCGCCATCTCCGCCCGGTATAGTATATTGGTTTATTAGCAGGTGGTTATTAGTTTTTACTATTGATCGTTCAGCTGACTTGTTAAGGTGATGCAACCATTAACAAGTCAGCTGAAAATATTTTTCTATAAAATTCTAGAAGCCCAGTTTATTCAGTGTGTCTTTTGCTTTCTTCTTTCCTTCTTCGACCTTCTTTTTTGCATCGTCTGCTTTCTTTTTAGCATCTTCAGCTTTTTTCTTAGCATCATCAACTTTCTTTTTTGCATCTTCTGCTTTTTGCTGGTATGCATCTACCTTGGAAGGTTCTTTTGATTTCTCATCCTTTGATCCTCCAAAGAGGGACTTCATGGATTTAAATTCATCTCCCAGTCCTTTCATGTCTTTAATGTTCAGGTCTTTCAGGTTCTTCAGGTTCATCTTCTTTAATGAATCGATATTTATATTCTTTGAGCTTTTAATGATATTGACCTTTTCCATTACATTCAGTTCTTTCAATTTATTCATATCGATGCCTTTAGCCACATTTAATACTTTATCTTTGGTACTTATCTTGGCGGTTTCATTCTCCTTTACCGTTGCTTTTGTGCCGGGATCTTTTTTATTCTCCACCTCTACGGCACCGGAAGTAACCGCAACTTCACTGGTCTTTTCCTTTTTGTTCTGCTCTACCATAAAGGTCGTTCCTCTTACTCCTACTACAGCAGTAGGTGTTGAAACGTCCATGTCCTGTCCTTTTTTTAATTTTGAGATCCGGCATAATATCTGCCCGCTGTCCATGCCTACCTTTAAGGATTCATTAATTTCAGTGATAACTTTTTCGACCTCGATTTCCGAATTTTGATTAACGCGGATAACGCCGAAATTATTCAGCTGTATGTCAATACGGGCTTTTTCTTTTGTATACACCTCGTCACCTGATCTCAGGATCATTTTCAGTTTTGGTTTCGTTTTTTTACCCGATTGAATGACCTCTATATCTCCGTAATAGAAAGATATAAATCCGAATTCAACTCTTTTTTTAGGAGCACATGAGAGTACCATCGTTAAAATAACTGATAATAGTATTAATCTTTTCATATAATTCTCCTTAGTTATAGATAGTTAAGAATAGGATGTTCTGTAATGTTAAAATTATTGAATCCTACTGTAAAGTCAAACTATTTTTTAAGAGGATCAATAACTTTTTTACGGCTTTGATTGACTTTTGGTTCAATTTTTATAATTATATGCTTTATGAATATTAAAAAAGCCGAGATGCTGGTAAGTAAACATATTGATGCTGAACTTGTAAAGATAGCTGATAAATTTGTAAAGAACAATTTTGAAATATACCTGGTAGGCGGTTTTATACGGGATCTTATACTGGCTAGATCCGGTACAGACGGGGATATTGCCACCCGCGGTAAATCCGGAGAGTATGATCTGGCAACGAATGCTACCCCGGTCCAGGTAAAGAGGATCTTTAAAAAAGTAATTCCCACCGGTATCAAACATGGAACAGTGACTATTCTGGAGAATAACAAGGTGTTTGAGGTGACTACTTTCCGTTCTGAAGGAAAATATACGGATGGACGGCATCCGGATTCGATCCGGTTTGCCAGGACCATTGATGAAGACCTGCTGCGAAGGGATTTTACGATCAATGCAATAGCGTTTAATCTGCATCAGTACAAACTGGTTGATAATTTTAAAGGGCTGGAAGATCTGAAAGCGGGTATTGTAAGGGCTATCGGAGAACCGGATAAACGATTTCAGGAAGACGGTCTTCGCCTTATCAGAGCTGTGCGGTTTGCTACGGTGCTTCAATTTAAAATTGAAGAGAAGACATATAATAGTATCAAGAAGAACCTATATATGATCGAAAAGGTGGCTGCTGAGAGGATAAAAGATGAGTTCGTCAAGATCCTTAATTCTGACAGGCCTTCTGTCGGGATCGAACTTTTACGGAATACGGAAATCCTGCGGAAGATCATGCCGGAACTTTTGACCAGTTTTGCTGTTTCGCAGAACAGGTTCCATAAATATGATGTGTACCACCATCTGCTTCATTGCCTTGATGCGGCTCCTTCTGATAATACAGTGGTTCGGCTTGCTGCCTTATTCCATGATATCGGTAAGCCTGCAACCCGGGAAGTAAAAACAGAAGATAAAGAAGCAAGTTTTTACAATCATGAAGTCGTGAGCGCTCTCATTGCCAAAAAGATATTAAAGAGGCTGAAATTTTCCAATGATATCATTGACCGGGTGGATAAACTGGTCCGGTATCATATGTTCTATTATACTCATGAATGGACGGACAGCGCAGTAAGGAGGTTCTTAAGAAAGGTGGGACTGGATCTGCTGGATGACCTTTTTTCCGTGCGCGAAGCGGACAGGATAGGGAACGGGACGAAACATGAGAAATCGAAACATCTGGAACTTCTCAAGAAGAGGATACAGAAGATACTTGATGAAGAGAACGCTTTTTCCGTTAAGCATTTAAAGATCAATGGTAATGAAATTATGAAGATAAAAAAGATCAAGGCATCGCCTGTGGTTGGTAAAATACTTAATTATCTTCTGGAAAAGGTAATAGAAGACCCCGGTTTAAATGAGAAGGACACTTTAAAGAGGCTGGTCGAAGATTATGTGATCTGAACTTTTTTATCAGGTACGGTGGGTTTATATTTAAAAGAGTATTTCCGTTTTATAAGATCTTCAAGATATTCTATATGGTCTTCCAATAGTCGTCCTGCTATGGTGTCAGCTATTCCCGGCTGTTCTTTGATGGTCCGGTAGAGACCGAGCGCTTTCATGAATTTTCCTTCTTTTTCCGCTTTTATACAGCTTTCAATGAAGCTTTCAAACCGCTTTAATTGAATATCACTTAGGATCTCACGCCAGTTAAAAGGAGCATAGTTGCGTCCTTTTCTGAATATAACTTCCTGGATCTGATCTTCGGGTAGTTTTTTCTTTTGAGGGGTTTCTTCTCTGCCTCTATCAGAAGAGAGTTCGCCTAAACTAGCTTTTTTTTTTTCGTCTTCAGCGCCGCTGCCCGCAGCTTTTGCTTCTCCTTTTCCGGCTTGTGTGCCTGCTCCGCTAGCTTCGCCGGCTGTGCCTGCTCCTGCACCGGCATCTGCAGCACCTGCACCTTTGGCCCCTTTAGCCGTTCCTGCGCTTGCCCCTGCTCCTCCTGCGGAGGATGTTGCCTGGCTCTCTTTCAGACTTGCCTGGGCTGATTTCTCCAATCCTGACCTTGTTGCTTTGGTGATCTGGGCTATCTCATTAAAAACTCCTTCAATAGCGGGGGTATCAGCGAGGCTGACATTGACTGTTTCTATATTTTTTATGATAGTAGAACCCTGGGGTAAACCTTTCATTTCCCTGAATTCCTGGAACATGGCTGTTGAATCTTCTACCATTTTACCGAATTCTTCTTTTATATGCGTGGGTTCAATATAATCTGCATGGCTCATATCCAGGAGAGATAATGCTTCCTGCAGGTCATTTAAAGCATGGCGAATATATTTTTTCGAAACGCCCTGCTTTTTAGCAATTTCAGCTATGATCTCTTTATAGTAATTATCAACTTCCTGTATCTGTGATTCAAGTTTCAGGTACTGGTCTTTAAGGTTATCAAGGACCTGGT
>JAHITG010000355.1 GCA_018817865.1 Spirochaetota bacterium | reverse complement strand
TGTTCTGACAAAGGACAAACAAAAAAGAGAAGAGAAAGAAAGAGCTGAAGAAGAAAAATTAAAGAACAAGAACATACATGAAGATCATTTCTTTAGTGAACTTAAAAAAATAGAGAAAAAAAATACAGCAGAAAAGCTATCCGAGGCCATCCATCTTTTAAAAGACTATTTTGAAAAGAAGTTTAATGGTCACTTCAAAGATAAATCTTCAAAAGAGATCCTTGATCATTTTTTAAAGAATAACCTTATTGAAAAAAACCTGATAGAACAGTTACAGAATATATTAAATGAATCAGATGTTTTAAAATTCTCGTCAGGTGATCCTGATCCAAAAAAAGCCGAACAATTGTTAAAAAACATTAAGGGAATCGTCTATTCCATTTTAGGGAGGAAATCCAAATGAACAAAGATGTCAAACTTATCAATGAGAAAGTAGCAAGAGCCAGCAAATTTATTGACAGCATTAAAAACGAAATACATAAAGTGATTATCGGCCAGGAGGAACTGATCGATAAAATGCTGATCGGGCTTTTAGGGAATGGCCATATTCTACTGGAAGGTGTTCCCGGACTGGCAAAGACATTAACCATCAATACTCTGGCTAAAATAATACTTACAAAATTCCAGAGGATCCAGTTCACACCGGATCTGCTGCCGGCAGACCTGATAGGTACGCTGATCTTCAATCAAAAATCAGGAAATTTCGTGATCAAGAAAGGACCTGTCTTCTCCAACATTATACTAGCGGATGAGATCAACAGGGCTCCTGCCAAGGTCCAGAGTGCCCTGTTAGAATCCATGCAGGAACACCAGGTAACGATCGGAGAGAATTCCTATAAGCTGCCCGAACCATTCTTTGTCCTTGCAACCCAGAATCCAATCGAACAGGAAGGGACTTACCCATTGCCTGAAGCACAGGTAGACCGATTCATGCTGAAGCTGAAAGTGACTTATCCTGAAAAGAGTGAAGAAAAAACCATCGTGAATCAGTATACAACAGGAAAGAATATCCAGGTCAGACCCGTGATCAAATCTGCCGAGATCATTAAAGCTCAGGAGATCATAAATAGTATTTATATTGATGATAAGATCATTAATTACATCCTTGAGATCATATTTGCGACCAGAGAACCTGAAAATTACGGCCTTTCAGACCTGAAGCAGCTGATCCAGTGGGGAGCGTCTCCCAGGGCTTCTCTATATCTTACATTGGCTGCAAAAGCTAATGCTTTTATTCGACATAGAGGGTATGTTATTCCGGATGATGTTCGTTATATAGGCTTTGATGTACTCCGTCATAGGATCATACTTACTTATGAAGCAGAAGCGGAAGAGGTCACCACAGAAGATGTGATCAGAAAGATATTTGATACGATCGAAGTACCGTGATCTTTAAACCGTTAAAACCATATCAATATTAATTCTATATAGAGTATAAAGCATATGATATCAAACGAAATATTAAAAAAAGTAAAAAAGATAGAGATCATCACCAGCAGGCTGGTAAATGACATTTTTGCCGGAGAATATCATTCCATATTTAAAGGACAGGGAATGGAATTCTCGGAGGTACGGGATTATACGATCGGCGATGATATCCGTACCATTGACTGGAATGTATCGGCACGGATGGGATCCCTTTATGTGAAAAAATATGTTGAGGAGAGGGAGCTAACTGTCATCCTGTTGATCGACATGTCCTCCTCCAGCAAATTTGGTACGGTCAACAGCATGAAATCCGAGATCGCTGCCGAGATCAGTGCTCTTCTGGCCTTTTCCGCCATTAAAAACAATGATAAAGTAGGGGTCATCATTTTCACTGACAAGATCGAAAAGTATATCCCTCCCAAGAAAGGCAGGATGCATACTTTGAGAATAATACGGGAGATACTCTCCTTTGAACCGGAACATACCAATACGGACCTAAATATAGCTCTAGACTATCTGAATAAAGTAATAAAAAGAAAGGCGATCGTCTTTATACTCTCTGACTTTATTTCACCTGACTATTCCCGGTCCTTAGCCACTTCCAACAAGCGGCATGATGTCATCGCCCTGTCATTGACAGATCCAAAGGAAAAAGAGATAGGCCAGTCCGGGTTCCTTTATCTGGAGGATGCCGAGACCGGTGAAGAACTTATCGTAGAAACCTCGAATCCTTTGTTCAGAAAAAAATTTGCATCTGAAACACAAAAGAAAAGCATGGAGAGAATAAAAATGTTCAATTCCATCAATCTCGACCATATTGAAATTTTAACAGATAGATCCTATATTACATCATTGGTCAGTTTCTTTAAAGAGCGTATGAAAAAACTCAGATAAGGAAGTGAAT
>JAHITG010000030.1 GCA_018817865.1 Spirochaetota bacterium | reverse complement strand
TTTAAAATTTTTCAAGGCATCAGTATATACCCCCTCCAGTCGGAAAACATCACCCAGATTTTCTAATACTTCCCTAAATTTTTCTGACTTATCTTTTTTCTTCTCCAAAACATTTTTTACATATGTATAATACTTTATGGCTTCCTGATTAGCATAATTAGCTTTTGCTTTTACAGCTGCCTGAAAACCGTAATCCAGTCCTTTTTCGGAATTTTTACCTGCAATAAAGTGATGAGCCAGGTCAAAGATCACCTCTTCCTCTCTCCCCTTATACCGTTTTTCAATGGCCTGCGCTATCTGAAGATGGTTTGCCTGCTCTTCTTCTTTACCCATCCGTGCAAAAAAGGCTTCCTTGATCCTGTCATGTACAAAGATCACTTTTCCCTTTTTCATGATAGAGTATTCAAGGAGCTGCCTTTCAATTGCTTTATCCACCAGGGTTACGATCGTCTCCTCATTTTTACTGATAAGGTCGTACAACAGTTCCATTTCAAACTCTTTCCCTATGACCGACCCTAATCTCAATAAGGTATCCACATCATCAGGGATATCCTTGATCTTTAAGAGCACCATATCGATAATATTTACCGGGATCTGCAGTTTCTTTATTTTATCCCAATTTTCCTTCCAGATGCCTTTTTCCCATACAACAACTTTCTGTTCTACAAGCTCCCTCAATAAAGTTATAGCAAAGAAAGGATTCCCATTGGACTTTTCCAGAATATAGTCTGTAAGTTTGTGAGCCTTCTCTTCCTTTTCTCCCAGCAATCCTGCTACCATTTTATTTAATCTTTCATGGTTTAAAGGGATAATCTTAATATCTTCTAACGCTTTCTGTTTTTCCTGTGCATCCTTCTTTAATCTATGTAAACTGTGCTTTTCATCCACCTCATTATCTCGATAGGTTCCGATGATCAATAAATTTGTCTTACTGATACTGTTGATAATTGCCTGTAATAGATGAAGGCTCCCCTCATCAGCCCACTGCAAATCATCTAAAAAAATGATGCAGGCATGAGATCTATCTGATAGATGGCATAAAAAATTCGATACCACCAGTAAGAACCTCTGATTCTCTTTTTCCGGTTCAAGAGGAACCAGATCAGGGACTTCTCCAAGGATATCACGCATATTAGGATTTAATCGAATAACTATATCGCCGAGTTCTCCAACGATCTTATGCAGTCGATCCCTCTCCTTTTCTTTCTTTTTAGAGTCAAGCTTTTCTGTCTTTTTCACATATTCATTCAAAGCATCACGGAACGGCTGATAAGGAATCTTGTTCTCCTGATTCAGACACCGACCATGTATAAATAATCCTCCGGTTTCATATCCTTGCTCATACGCATACTCCTGTATCGCTTCTACTAAACGAGTCTTTCCTACTCCGGGTTCTCCACCGATAAGGCAAAGACTTCCCTTCCCATCCTTGGCATTGTCAAACATTTTTTTTATCTTTATCAGCTCTTCTTCCCGTCCCACAAGCCGTGTCTGATAGGTCAGTTTGACTTTCTGATCCTGTTGTCCGATGATGAAATCCTTTTCCCCTTTACAGTACCTCTGTATATCATGCAGAAGTCCCCGGGAACTCTGGTATCGGAGCTCTGGATCTTTCAGGAGTAATTTCATTACGATCTCATTCAGTATTTTCGGAATATTTGGTTTCACTTTATGAAGAGCAGGAGCCTCCACAGCCACCTGCTGATGCAGGAGCGCCCCTGTATCCTTTGCCTTGAAAGGAAGTTCTCCGGTGAGCAGATTATAAAAAACAATCCCTAAAGAATAAAGATCGCTTCTTTCATCAATTGCTTTTTTAACAATTCCCGTTGCTTCAGGGGACATATACCCGAAGGTTCCTACTACCTCTTCTTCTCCTTTGATCTGACTCAGCTCCATCATCAGGGAAAGACCGAAATCAAGAAGCTTTACTATATACTTGTTCTTCTCTTTATCTACAACAATATTTCCCGGTTTGATATCCCTGTGTATCACGCCCTTAGCATGAACATAACTTAAGGCTTCCACTAACTGCCTGATTATCTCTACGGACTCCTCAATTGAAAATTTGGATTTCTTTAAAAGGGTTGACAAACTGTTCCCTTTGGTCAGCTCCGTTACAAGATAGGGGGTGTTTTTATACTCCCCGGTCTCATAGAATTTGATCACACCGGGGTGATTGAAATTAGAGACCAGGTCCACTTCCTTCTTAAATCGTATGACATCTTCTACATAGGATGAGGTGATCCCGGGCTTCAGGAATTTAATGGCTACTTTATTCTTCTTCTTTGTATCTTCCGCACCGTAAACAACACTCATCCCGCCTTCGCCAAGTTTCTCAATGACCCTGTATTTTTCCTGTACTACTTCGTTCTTTTTAAATTGTAATGCCATAAATCACCTCTATTGGGTATGCCCCGAATTATTCCATCTTCTTCAATGTCAAGATCGTAATATCATCTCCCTGAGGAACACCTTCGCCTTTGAACCGCTCCACTTCTGACATGATGAACTGGTTGATCTCTTTCACATCTTTATCTTTGTAATTCACTAAAAGCTTCTTCACCCTCTCCAATCCAAACTGCTGCCTCTTCTCGTTCATCGTCTCATAGATCCCGTCCGTCTCCAGAAGTATGATGTCTCCCTTCTCGAACTTGAACTCTTCTTTCTCATACTTGGCCTCTTCCACCACCCCGATCGGGGTCCCTCCTTTATGATACT
>JAHITG010000354.1 GCA_018817865.1 Spirochaetota bacterium | reverse complement strand
GGCCCTGGAGATCGATGCGGAAAAGAGAAAAGAGATCAGTACAGCCGCGATGATGCAAATGAGAATGATGCCGAAAGTAAGCAGGTAAAAATCTTTTTTCAGTTTTAAAAACGGTTTTTCCAGAAGGCCCACGTACAGCATGCCTATGATCTTTCCATTAATATCTTTGATGGGCTCATATCCCGTCATGTACCAGTGGGATACGACAAAGGCCCGCTGGAACCATCTTTTTCCTTTTTGAAGCACTTCTTCATAAACCTGTTCGGAAACCTTTGTCCCGATAGCACGATTTTTTTCTTTATCCAGTACATTGGTCGTGATACGGATATCATGCTGAAATATTGTGACCGTTCCCATGGGGATATCCTCAAAGAAGCTGTGTTCAAACAGCAGGTCCCGTATCTTATCTACCAGAGTAAAATATTTATTAATGATCCTGCCTCCATAGATCACTTTTACGGTCTTATTCTCGTTGTTTTTTACTGGCCTGGCATATTCCATGACAAGGGCTTCATTCAGATGGTCCTGTTCAACTTTTCTTCCTCTGGGTGTGTATTTCACCTCCATCCTGACCTTTTTGTATAGTTCATTATTTATTCCGATCAATTCTTTTTTCGTCATGATCCTGTTCCCGCTAACTTTTTTTCCTTTAAATGCTGATCTGACGATCTCATTATACTTTAAGGCATCATGGTCCCGGTCAGCAATAACCAGGTAGTCCAGGCCTGCCTTTTTTTTAAATTCTTCAAGCCCTCCGGGATTTCCGTTCCAGGAGAAGAGCTCAAAAGCCAGTTTGATATTTCTCAGTTCTTCATCATAAATAGACCTGGCCGACCGCAGACAGGTTTTCAGTTCGTTTTGAGCCTTATGAATAATATTGTTGTTTATTATGGTCAGAACAACGGTAAAAACAGATATACCAAGGAACAGGACAATGATAAGAAAATAGATCAGTATCTTGATTTTAAAATTTAATGCTTTCATGGTAATTCTTCACTTTTACTCCGGATTGTTAATGTAATAGATAATATTTTCCAGTTCTGCTTCCATATGAACATTGTTTACAATGACATGGTCAGGAACTTTTATATTTGTAGTAGAGAAGTTCAGGAGTCCCTTCACACCGGCTCCTATCATATGTTCTACTACAAGCTGTGCTGCTTCTTCCGGAACGGCAATGATGCCGATCACGATATGATTGTTCTTGATATATTCTTTCATCTCTTCCAGAGGAAGAACAGGGACAGGAGAATCCCTTTTTACTTTTTCCGGATCAATATCAAAAATAGCTGTGATCTTTATATTTACCTGGTTAAATCCCTTATATCCCATTAATGCCCTTCCGAGTTTCCCGGCTCCTGCCAGGATCACATTATTCATTTTTGTCTTTCCAAGAACTTCATTGATCTTATTGATCAGATAATTGATCTCGTATCCTCCTTTTCTGTGCCCTTCGATACCGAAGATAGAGAAATCTTTCCTTACCTGGGAGGACTTAACATGGATCGAATCAGCCAGGTTATCGGAAAAGACCTTTTCCAGTCCGAGTGTTTTCAGTTTGTATAATGTGTTTTTATATCGTGATAAGCGTAATATTGCATTTTGGTTTTTCGGCATACCTGCCTCCTCTTGTGAAAAGAATATCATATATTGTTATTTTTTTCACAATATATATTTATCTTAATATATATTTTTAAAAAGTCAAGATTTTTTTATGACTATTTTCACAAAAAAAGTTTTCAATAAATATAAATAATGCCGTCTATAAATAAAAAAAATAAAAAATAATAAAAATCTTTTACCGGCCCTATTAAATATATTCTACTTACTCTGGTAACAATGTCCTGGCGAATACACAATATACCGATAACTTAAAATTGACTTTTAGGGATAAAATGTCTATTTTTAAATAATGATAAAAGTATCTAAAAAAATCCATTTAACTCAAGCGGGAGTCCCGGGAAAATTCATGAAAACTGTCTGTTTTATGATTTTTACCCTAATGATGTTGATTTCATTGATTTCGTCAAGAACAGAACTCTATGCGGGAATGGTCACAAATATGCAGATCAATACGACATCCCCCCAAAAATATCAGAGAACAGAGGTGACCATTTATATTGACGAAACCTATACAAACAATTACATTCCTGATGTAATATCAGTAGATGCTCTGATCATAAAAAATTCCATTACAAATGTGTTTCCATGCTTTTACTATATTCCGGTAACATTCTTCTCCAATGCAACATACGGGGGCGCAACAGAAGATCCTGCGAATGCCGTATGGAAGTTTCGCTATGCTTTCACAGAAGACGGCAGCTATACGATCAGGATCAGGGTAACGGACAGTGACTCCACTAATATATCTACTTCTCTTTCTGTTAATGTGTCCGGTGCTGAAGGTAAAGGGTTCATCCGAATAGACCAGCAGGATAAACGGATCTTCAGATTTGATAATAATACCCCATACTATCCCGCAGGATTCAATGTTCCCTGGTCATCCACGGCATCAGGCGGACAGCACTTTGTCAATTACTATAAACATTATCTTGAAAAGATGGGCACGGCAAAAGTAACATGGTTCAGATACTGGATGGCCGGTTTTGCCAGGCAGGACCTGGAATATCGAGTAGATCTCTGGATCCCCTGGAATACGGGATACGGGTTAGGCCGTTACAACCAGAAAGCAGCAGGCCTTCTGGATAATGTTATTGATCTGGCCGGGCAGGAAGGGATCTATTTTAATCTCTCCATAGAGAACCATGGCAAGTGGAGCACGACCGTGGATCCCAACTGGGTTGATAATCCGTATAACACGGCAAGAGGAGGTTTCCTTGCCTCTCCTGACCTTTTCTTCAATAACGCTGCAGCCGTTAAAATGACCAAAGACCGGTACCGCTACATTATCGCGCGTTGGGCATTTTCATCTGTTATCATGGCATGGGAGCTTTTCAATGAAGTGAACAACACCGATGGAAGCAGTGCGGATATTGTTACCTGGCATGAAACAATGGCAGGATATATACATTCTATAGATACTATGGGCCATATTATGACAACCAGTGCTTCTGAAAAAGCCCTTCTTGTTTCCCTGGATATTGGGGCGCCATCCCTGGACCTGCTCCACTTCCATCAGTATTCGGATAACCTTGCTCCGGCGTTATCAGGAAGCATAGCATCACTAATGACACAGGTCTCCAAACCCCTGATGGTGGGAGAATACGGCTTGGGGACATTCAATCCGGATACCCACCCGGATGAATGGGGTGACCATATCCGTAATCCGGCCTGGCTGGGTATCTTCCGGAAAGTGCATAATATGTACTGGTTCTGGACTTTTATTGAAAGATGGGATATCTTCGGTCTGTATCAGCCCATTACAGAATTCCTTCAGAATGAGGACATGGAAGGCCTCATTACTTTTCAACCCACATTTTTCAATGGACCTCAGAGCGGTACATTAAGGTTTACAGGAGGGTTGAACTGGGTAAAGTCCACCCAGCAGGAATTCTATATCGATCAGTACGGTAATGTGTCCGGCCTGGAAAACCTTTCTACCTACCTTCAGGGAACATGGAAGATCGGGACTCTCGACAGCACTTGGGTCACCTTTCATGGACAATTCACACAGGCAAGCACTGCTTTTATAGAAGTGAGCCAGGTGTCAGGGTCGGGTACCAAAATAATCGATATTTACACTAACGGGGTATTAGCCGGAAGTACCAACTTTACAGCACCGGGTACTTATACTGTGGCTGTCTCATCCGGTTCCAATACCATTAAATTCACTAACAGGGGACAGGATTGGGTCAATGTCTCTGCTTACGGATTTACAGGCATGGGAGCAACCGGCCTGACAGGGCTGGGATTACAGGGGAATAACCGTGCTTACGGATATTTTTATGACAACCGTAATGGCGATTACATCGATCCTGCAGCAGCTGAGACGATCACGAACTGCCAGATAGTTATAAACGGTCTTAACAGCGGAACCTATCATGTTACCTTTATTGACCCGAAGACAGGAGTTATAGAAAATGAATCTGATGTATCAGCAGGGAGCGGTATCCTGACCACACCTATACCCGGTTTTAAGAAAGATATGGCTTTTAAAGCCATTCTTATCTCTTCAGGCAGTACGAAAAATACCAATACTTCCTCATCTGAAAATTTCCCGCAGGTCTATGCTGTTTTTCCGACAAGGTTTGAGCCGGAGAAACATGGCACAGCTAAAATTTATTTCGCAGGAGAGACCCCTCAAGTTCAGATAAAGATATATGATTCCAATGGTAATATTATAAGAAGATGGGAAAACATTACGGGTATGCAATATGTAGAGTGGGATGGGAGAAATGAGAGCGGGAATGATGTGGGAAGCGGAATTTATATTATTATGATCAAGGGTATTAATATCAATAAAAAAATAAAGATGATACTGGTCAGGTGAGAGGATTAATGGGGAATGAAGTTATTAAAAGGATCGCTTTTTTTACTCTTATTACCGTGATCCTTATCAGCAGTGCTTTTACCAGGCCGTTACTGCTGATGGACTCGTTCAGTGCAAGAAATTTCTCTTTGGCACAGTCTGATATAACCATGAAAGGTGATCTTGACTCGATCAGTGTTAATCCTGCAGGACTGGCACAGGTAAAGGGACTGACAGCCGGCCTCTATTATTTATCCTGGTTTGAAGAGATGCGATGCTACTCAATTACGGCCGGTACTCCCATTCACATAAAAAAGAGATCGTATGGTACATTAGCACTGAATATATCAGCCTTTTCTGTTAAACCTTTTCCAAACTATGATGAGAATGGAGATCAATTAGCAGATCTGAATGTTCATGACAATTTGATAACCATAGGCTATGGCCTGACCATATTTAAAGATCTGGAGATGGGTCTCAGCTTTAAATATTTTCAGACTGAACTGGATAAAGATCATTCAGATGATTTTGCTTTTGATGTCGGACTCCTTGATCATTTCCGTTTGCCGCTTATAGGATCAATAGATCCTTCAGGTAATTTTAGTATCGGGATATCCCTGCAGAACTTCTCTTTTCTGCGAAAATATAGTGAAGGGAATAATGCTTTACCGCAAAAGATCAGAGCCGGTATCTGCTACCTCTTTTATAATAAAGAGAGGATGGATATCGCTATTATGTTGAGTGTGAATCATACAAAAGATTTAAAAACCGGACTGGACAGCGGACTGGAGCTCTCCTTCTGGGATCTGTTGAAAACAAGGCTTGGCTATAAAATAGTTACAGATTCATCCATCTTCTTTACGTGCGGAGCAGGACTATTATATACCACTGAAAAATATGAGTTTATTCTTGATTATGCCCTGATCCCTTTAAAAGACCTGGGTACTCATCACGCGTTCTCCTTTAAGATCATATTATAAAGAATAGGGAATCACTTTCCTTAAGGGATAAAATTCGTTGACTTTGGGACATAATGCGTTATAATTTAATATAGACAAAATGTAAATTCCGATAGCTTTAATTGAATTTTCAGATCATGAAAAAAATATTTGCTTTCATTATATTTATCTGTTCAATATCAGTGCAATCAACTGTTTATGCAGAAAGCACCAATGGGAATATCAGCACCTTTTCGAACCGGATGACACAGACTAACATCTCTTCTTCCAACAGCTTTTATGATATATTTCAAAAAAGTCCGTCAAGTAAAGAAGAGGAAATAAGAGAAGAAGTTGAAAAGATCATTAAGAAAAAGGACTTTCTTAAAAATCTTTTTGGTCTTTTTGAAACTACTTTGATAGATCCTGTTCAAGAAAAGGCACAGGATACTTTGGGCCTTGATGTGATCCGTATCAGCAATCCGCGTATTCAGGGGATTCTGAATTTTAATATTATCAATTTTAAAGACATCCCGACTCTTTTTTGGGGATCCCGTCTCCTTGATAATACAAAGATATATCTGGGGAAATATGTTTATCAGCCGGTTTTACTGGAGTATTCCGTCAGGTTTATAGAGGATATTATTATTGATAATAAATTTTATT
>JAHITG010000353.1 GCA_018817865.1 Spirochaetota bacterium | reverse complement strand
TTCAGCTCAACAATAGCTTCTTTTATTTTATTCTGTTTTTTCAGGATCAGGGCCTTGTAGAAATGAGCATCATAATTATCCAGGTCCATAGAAAGAACTTTTTCTAAATAGTTGAGTCCCTTTTCATGGTAATTCTCATCTATTCCTTCTATCCGTGCAAGCCAGTTAAGGGCATTTATGGAATTTTTATTTACTCTTAAAAGCTTTTTAAAGATCTCTTTTGCTTTCCTGATATCCCCTGAATAGTAATAGGCTCTGCCGATCATGACATAGGAAGGGTAGTGATGTTTCTCTTTTTTGATCACTTCCTGAAAACAGGAGATCGCTTTTACAAGGTCTCTGTTAATGAAGTAGATCTTTCCCTTGTTGAAAAGAGCTGATTCTTTGTCTTGCTTTTTCGAGCATGCTGAAAGGATCAGGATGACGAGAGCCGATAAAATAAATATTCTTTTAATCATTTAGTAATACCTCCGTTTTCATTTTTCGTTTTGTACCCTTTAAGACGACACCTCTTCAAAAAACGGCCAACTTTTTTTGGGGTCAGACCTTGAAACTTGAAAGCACTTGATTTAAAGGCTTTATTTACAGGTTTTTATTTGGGGTCGGACCTTGAAATGTGAATTTAGAGTTCATCATATGATTTTAATGTTAATACAATGAAATAAATTGATTTGTGTATTGAAGATATATGGCCGTTTTAACTATATTAATCGTCTTAAAAAGCAAGGAGTTTGTTTTTAACAATAAAAATAATTTTAAATTTCTATTATGGAGGTTGAATCATAAATGGCTCGTCAATATCGTATTCAAGGTGAAAACCTCTTCTACCATATAACCAGCAGAGGTAATAATAAACAGGAAATATTTAGAGATGATGCTGATAGAGAAAAATTTTTATTTTATATTAATAAAGCAAAAGAAAAATATAATTTTTATCTTTATGCATATGTGTTAATGAAAAATCATTATCATCTGTTTATTGAGACATTGTTTCCTAACCTGTCACAGCTAATGCATTATATCAATTCCTCCTATAGTACATATTATAACATAAAGTATGATCTGAATGGTCATGTTTTTCAGGGCAGATATAAGTCATTAGTTGTAGATAATTGCAATTATTTTTTAAAGGTGGTACGATATATTCATTTAAATCCAGTCAAAGCAGGATTGGTGGCAAGTGCAGTTGATTATTTGTGGTCCAGTTGTAAAGGTTATTTTTCCAATGGCGGGGATCCTTTTATAGATAATGATCAGATAATAAAATACTTAAAACTGGATGATCAAAGGTGGTTGAATTTTTTAACCTTAGGATTAGACTTAGATGAAGATCCCTTTGAAGATATATACGCAGGATATTTATTAGGAGATGAGAATTTTATTAACGATAAATTGAATGGTATTACTGATAAAATCAATAATCGGGAAATTTCATACCGTAAAAGCCTGTCTGGTAAATTAATATGTAATGATATTATTAATAAAATAGCAATTCAATATAACAAAGATCCTAAGGATATATTAAACGGGAGAATGGAAAGTAATCAAGTCAGGAATATAATAATATATATTTTAAAAAATGTGACTCCGTTAAGGAATAGGGAAATAGGACAGAGGTTTAAAATAAGCTATTCAGCAGTGAGTAAAGCAGCTGGGATTATTAGCCAATCGATAAATAATGATATAAAGTTTAAACAAGAGATCGAAAATCTTATTTCGGAATTTTCCTAAAGGATTCTCATTTTTATAAATTGATTAATTAAAAAATATTAAATAATATCCAAAGGTAATTATTTTCACAATTCAAGGTCTGACCCCAAACAAATCCCTTTTAATAAAGCCTTTAAATCAAGTGCTTTCAGGTTTCAAGGTTTGACCCCATTTTATTCAGCTTCGAGGACGACGATGGTGATATCGTCGTATTGGGGATAGTGGCCTATAAAAGTGCGGATGTCCTCTTTAATAGCCTGCATAATTTCAAGTGGAGATTTTTTTGAATGCCTTTCAAAAGATTCTATCAGTCTTTTCTGCCCGAATCTTTCTTTATCCTCTTTTCTTGCATCAGTTGCCCCGTCAGTATATAAAAGGACCTTGTCTTTCGATTTTAATTCTAGCTGTTTTTCTTCAATAAGTTTTTCAATATCCGGCATTACACCCAGCATGATCCCTTCAGACCCTATTCGTTCAATCTTATTTGAAGAAGCCCTGTAAACCAGCATATTCTCATGCCCGGCTGAAGAGTAGACTAGTTTTGAGCTGCCGGCATGCCATATGAGATATAACATTGTCATGAATTGTTCACCGTGGATATGCTGATTTAAGACCCGGTTTAAATGCTGAAGGGTCTTTTTTGGTGAAACCTCTTTTTGAGAAAATATGTGGATCGCAGTTTTTACCATGGCCATTAAAAGTCCAGCAGCAACCCCCTTTCCGGAAACATCTCCGATAACAATCCCAAAATTTTTTTTATCCGGTAAGTTAATAAAATCATAATAATCTCCACCAATCTCTTTTGCCGGCTGCATGCTTCCCTGAAGAGATAAACGAGGGGCTTTTGGCGGTTCCAGGGGAAGTAGACTCGTCTGGATTTCCCGGCCCAGCTTCAGTTCTTCCTCGATCCTCTTCTTCTCTTCTTCAACCGT
>JAHITG010000352.1 GCA_018817865.1 Spirochaetota bacterium | reverse complement strand
CCTGCTCTCTCCCGCATGGATCGCCCTCGTGGCCATGGACTTAAAACTGTCCTCGCTCTTTTTTATCTTTTTCTTATCTGTCATATTAACACCGAATCAATTCATTAAAATTTCTCCCAGTATAGATAATTCAGAAAAAAAATCAAGTATTTTATAATTATCTTCTGCTGTCATTCCCCGGCTTGGAGGCTGTGGCGCAATTAAAATTTTTGTAGGGGCTTGATTTACAAAGTGCCCGAAGGGTATCAAGCCCGTTTAAAAAGCTTTAAATAAGGGTTCGATAAATCGAACCCCTACATTTTACCATAATTAAGGATTACGACACAGCCTTTTGACCGGGGGAATCCATTTTAATATTAAAATAAAGATTGAAAAAAGTTTTTTCATGCATACTTTTATGATATGTCTAAAAATGACGAGCGTCAAAAAATAAAGGAGATCCTCCGGCATCTTGATCCTGCTGAAAAAATAAAAAAAGATGAGATAATCTTTGAAAAAATAATTGGTTCCCCTCAATTTAAAGAAACCCGTTCACTTTTTACTTATGTCTCCCGCAGAGATGAAGTAAACACAACGCATATAATAGAGCATACCTTAAACCGGGATAAGGCGGTTTTTATTCCCAGAGTAGACACAGATCAAAAAAAGATCTTTGTTCATCAGATCTTTTCTTTGCAGGAACTTCAAAAAGGGGCTTTTAGTATAATGGAGCCGGTTGGGGAAGAATCTGACAAAAAGGAGTTTGACCTTATCCTGGTACCGGGCCTGGCTTTTGATTCAAATGGGAACCGGCTTGGCCGGGGAGGCGGGTACTTTGACAGGTTCCTGAAAGAGATCAGAGGATTTACAATCGGAATCTGCTATCAGGAACAGCTTGTAAAAAAAATCCCGCTTGATGAACATGACATCAGAATGGATCATATTATTACTGACAGATGAACAGATTGCCTTATGACAAACACGATATCAAAATAATCCTCGTCAGATCAGCCCAATAGATCCGCACTAAACTTTATTTAACATTCAGATAAGAAGAGACTATTGATGCAAGTACCTCTCCTTTAGATGTATCCGTGACTTTTAAACCTGCATGCTGAGCTTTTCCGTTATGGATGGTACTGAGACGGTACTCCAGGTCCACCTTATCATTAATCTTTTCCAGTATAAGATAAAGCTTGCCCTTCTCAACACGGTAATCTATGATCTTTTTTGAGTTTTTCAGCAAATCAAGGCTCTTGACCTCCACATCCGTATTGGATGGAATGCTGTCTTCGATAGTTATGATCGGTATTGCCTTCTTTCCCGAAATGCTTATCTTAACTGGTACGGTTTCCCCGAGCATTGCCTTTTCAGATACCTTTCTTTCGATCTTCAGGTCCTGTCCTGATTTGAGGTCCTCTATACCCCACTGTTTGACCTCAACCATGACAGATGCGGTCAGGTTGCCGTCATACTCCACTTCAACGCTGTTCTGTCCGTCTCTGGCCCATTTTGTGATATCGAAATATTTCAATTTCGCCGCAGACAGATAAGGATCCGCCGGATCGACTTCTATCTTTTTAACGATCGTATCATTCACCTTTAATACGATCTCACATTCTTTCTCTTTGGCAAAGGCCCCTATCTTCAGAAGGGCTCTGATCGCATTGGCCGTACCGATCTCGTTATGCCAGGCGCCCCATGCTTCCCGCGTGGAGAGAAGCCAGGTGATACCTTCCCTGAGATAGGAGTCATACTTTTTCGCATCAAATTCGGCCAGAAGCTCCAGGATACGGGCATTCAGTTCCACCATACCGCCGTAAGCATGGTACCAGTGCGGTTCCCAGTACCCTTTTCTCTTTAAGCGGATCAGATAATCGATATTCTCTGCAAAGATCTTTTTCATGGACTCATCTTTTTTATATTCTGCCCAGTACCCCAATCCTTTTAAAATAGCCGCAAAGGTCATGGGTTCTTTTTCCCTCTGTTTTAAAAGTTCAAGCATCTTTTCTTTTACTTCAGCGATCTGACTTTCATACTTCTTGGATGAACTCACCATTAAAAGAGCATGAGAAAGCACCTCAAAGATCTCCGAGCTTAAAGCATGATCCACTCCCTCATTGTAAACCTCCCAGAAGTAAGCTCCTTTGGAATACCAGAGTCCCTTGGCTTTACGGTTTTTCAGGATATAATCCATGGCTTTTAAGATCACATTGTCATCTACATAAATGTCTGACTCCTTTATATCCAGGAAAGCTCTCAGCACATACACGGTATAATAGAGGTTTTCTCCCCCTGTAACCGGCCGGCTGTCCGGTGCCGTTGCATCAGCAAGAAAGTACCAGCCCCAGGCCCCGTTCTCTGACTGCTGAGCAATGATCTGAGCCACAGCTTCATTCAATTTTTGAGTTAAAAGATCAATTTTATCTTTAGCTTTATCCGTACTCCTGCTGTACTGAAGCATGGCTGCATTCATAATGGAATTGGCTGCTGTCATCCAGGGGGAATACCATGGATAATTATCAAATGCATACCAGGCCTGGAAAGCCGGAAATACATTCGGCAGAGCCACCTGGACCGTTACCTGTTTATAGATTGCATTTTTATCCAGGGTAAATTCATGTTTATACTCCTTACCATCCTTCACAATGCCGTTAGCAGCCTGTATCAAGGGAAGGCCGGCGGGAAGCACCATGATCTTCTTCTCTTCCGAATCTTTAAAATCAGAAGTCTCGGCTGAAACCGTAAAAGTATTTTCACCGCAGATCTCTGAAGAGATCTCCCACTCAACCATCTGCGATTCATTTGCCTTGATCTTTATATCTTTACTTTTCTGATCCGTGATCTTTAAACCTCCGGACGGGGAGGATAATGTTACTGTACATTTTATTTCTTTATCGTTCTGGTTTTGGACCAGGGCCTGTACCCTGATCTCATCATTATAGGTCATCACAGCAGGGAAAAGGGCCCTTACAAAGAGAGGCTGTGTCACCCGGATATCTTTGCGTAAAAAACCCATGAACCCGTCTTTATCCGTTGCCAGTATCGCCAGTTTCTGTATGGTGATCGAATCCGGCATCTTTACAGTAAATTCCGCTTTCTTATCCTTTGTGATCAGTTTTGGTTCCCAGAGCGCTGTTTCAGGGAATTCCTTGCGGATAACAATGGTTTTCGGAGCTTCTGTTTTGGTTTTTTGATCCCGTCTTGCGAATTTTCCGTCTGACAGATCTGCTTTATTCAAAGACATCTTTTTCTTGGGCTCAGAAGCAGGCATGCCCATTCCCTCCTTCTCCATCATTGTACCTGCCGGAGCTTCTGTCTCTGCATATTCATCTTCATCCCCGTTACCACCGTTGCCTTTCGTTGCTCTCTGAGGCACACTGCTTATGAACGATCCCGGGCTCTTCCATCCCCAGTCGGTATAAGCAATATCCCTCCATGGTGACCCCCAGTTTCGGTCCACAACCGGCCAGGTCAGTACCCCTGCTCCTCCGGTAGAGATGACCTTGGCCTGGGGATTATAGAAATGATTGACCGGGTCTATTATAAACGGGTCCAGAAGCGAGATAACGGCCCCATCCACAACTGAGACACCGAGGGACTTCTCCCCTTTACCGCCTTTCACAATTACTTTAAAGGTTGCTTTTTCACCCGGGGAAGCAGACGGCTTGAAATTCTCTACAATGATCTCCATCTCCTTATCCGGATAAAAGGTGATATGCTGGCCTTCTGTGATAAAACCTACGGTATTGACAGAAAGTGGTTTTTTTGCATTTTTCTCATGGACTGCACAGCAGTAAAGGTTGGCCAGCATGGTCCCCCAGGTCGGAGCTGTGATCTCCCCTTTGGCCATATATTTTTTCTCTTCTTTAAAAACAGGGATAGTAGTTGAGATCACAAGGGCGCCGGAAATATCGGTCATGTCAATATGTACCACCTTCTCCACAGGTATATATTCCTTATCAAAATATACCCGAATTACGGTCTTTACATTCGCACCCTTGGGAGGTTCCGATACCTTGGAGATCATGGGTTTCGGCGCCTGAAAGGAAATATACCTTGATGCAAGGATACTCTTCATGACAGGGCTCTTCAGATTGACCGTAACATTCATCTGGGGCATACTGAATTCCAGAACAGCCACTCCCTTTGCATCCGTCTTTACTTCCTTTTTTATCTTTGTGCCTGTCACCTCAAAGGTCAGAGGGATCTTTGCAGCAGGCTGGCCGTCCAGATCAACGATCTTGGCCAGGATCTGGACCTTTTCATCTTTTATATAAGAGTCCTTATCAACCTCCAGCACAGCCTGAAACGGCCTTGCCGTATAGGTGATATCCCAAATGATCTCATCTTTCTGCTTGAATGGATCAGAAGCCTCCAGTTTTATCTTGAAAGGAGCTTCCTGAGTGAGCTTATTGCGGAACGTATCCAGATCATTTTTGGAAAGTTTTATATCATATTCCCCTTTATCAGAACTGTATGACTTTTTAAAGACCTCTTTCTTATCCGGAGTAAGCACGGAAAAGATCAATCCGGTAGATTTCATCTTTCCGCCTGTAAAATAGCTTAAAGACACTTTTGCATTCAGCTCTTCCTGAGTATCTGTAAAATACCTCTTTAGATCATGTTTGATATTGATAACAGGAGGAACGAACCGTTTCACCCTGAGGGAGGTCGTTTCCCGTGTTTTATTATACAGGACCACCAGTTCATAATCCCCTTCAGGCATACTCTCGGGTACGGATAATTTCGTAGCACCAACTCCAAAGGAGTCTGTCGTTACATATTCCCCGGAATAGACCTTTCCGTTCCTGTCCTGAAAAAGGAGCTGTACTTTTGCCTCCTTAACAGGGAAATACTCGCCCTTCAGCCGCCAGGCCAGAAGCCTGATCAGAATATCCTGGCCCGGATTATAGACGCCCCGGTCCGTGTACACGTAGAGCCGGTCAGCAACAAAGCTGGCGGTCCGGCCGTTGCAGGCAAAGGTTTTATGGACAGCATACTTTGTTTTACCATCCTGTAAATTAGCTGTTAATGTATGGCTTCCTTTACTGCCCGGTTTATAATCAAATATGAGTATTCCATTTTTATCCGCTTTTCCAACGGTTTTATTATTGACCCTGACCACGGCCCCTTCAGCCGGCTTGAAATCAGGTTTAAAGAGGGTCACATGGATCTTAGTCGGGTCATTGGAGTATATCTGGTAGGGATAATTCATGAATAAGACCAGCTGTTTCACACTCTCTTTTTTAATGCTTTTCTTCACCTTCTTCTCCTTGGCCCCTTTTTTACTGTCTGCAACTTCCAGAAAAAGAAACAATGATATAAATATAATAAATATTTTAAATAAATAAGATCTGACTGAAGAATTTTT
>JAHITG010000351.1 GCA_018817865.1 Spirochaetota bacterium | reverse complement strand
TGAATCGCGTCAGATGTTCCAGCTGGTCATCGACAATATTCCCCAGTATATTTTCTGGAAGAATAAAAATTTTGAGTATCTGGGATGTAATAATAAATTTGCAGAGATAGCAGGGGTCTCTTCACCGGAAAAGATCATTGGTAAGACAGATTATGATCTTTCCTGGGAGATAGATACGGATTATTACAGGGAATGGGACAGGCGCATCATGGAAACGGATAAAGCTGAACTGCATGTGATCAAAAGAAGATATTTTTCAGGTAAAGAACGCCTCTGGCTGGATATCAATCAGATCCCGCTTCATGATGCTGAAGGGAATGTTGTCGGGCTTTTAGGAACTTATGAAAATATTACCAACCGTAAACTGATGGATGATCAGCTTAAGAAACGTTTTTTATATGAAAGAATGCTTTTTAATATTTCTTTTTCAGCTGTTCAAACATATGATATTACTGAGTTTCAGGAAGTATCTCTTAAATATATGGGAGATGGCTTAAAGATAAGCCGGATCTACATTATCAAGTATAATTCCGAACTGGATAGACCTGATAATATTATTGAATGGAAGATACCCAGGGTCATTTCGTTGAAAGGTGAACAGCATAGCCGGTTAAGCAGTACCTTTTCCAGATGGGTGAATAATACGGTTAAAGAGAATTCCAATATTATAAGATATAAAAACATCAGTAAGATCCCGAACAGTTCTGTAAAGAAGATGTTAAGCAGCCTGGGGATTAAATCGATCCTGATCATTCCTTTAGTCATGGGCGAATCGTATTACGGGTATATGGGATTCGATGAATGTACCTTCCATCGGGAATGGCAGGATGAGGATGTTGATATCCTGACCACCATAGGCCAGATCATCACAGGGGCTATCCAGAAAAGGCATTATCAAAGCGAGCTGGAAAAAGCAAAAGAAGTAGCAGAGAATGCCAACCTCGCCAAGAGTGAATTTCTTGCCAATATGAGCCATGAGATCCGCACTCCTATCAGCGCTATTATGGGGATGGCCGAGCTTGCCCAGATCACCACACTCACCAGGGAACAGCGGGGTTATCTGAAGACTATATATTCCTCTGTTGAGGACCTCTCCAGGATACTTAATGATATACTGGACTATTCCAAGATCGAAGCCGGCAAAATGGACCTGGAGATCATCAATTTTGATCTGATATCCTCACTTCAGAGCATCACAAATATCATGCGCTTGAAATTAGAGCAGAAGGAGCTTGAATTGATCCTTGATATTGCGTCTGATGTACCGGAATATATTATAGGGGATACAATACGCTTTCGTCAGGTTATCACCAATCTACTGGATAATGCTATTAAATTCACAAAAAGCGGTGAGATCATTATAAGGATTAAAATGGATTCAAGGACCAGGGAAGAAGTAAAACTGAATTTTTCCATCCAGGATACGGGCATCGGTATTGCAAAAGATAAACAGGAAATGATCTTTGAACCGTTCACTCAGGAGGATGGATCCATTACAAGAAGATTTGGCGGTACCGGATTGGGAACGGCCATCTCTAAAAAACTGGTGGAGATGATGAAAGGGGTCATATGGATGAACAGCACATCCGGTAAAGGGAGTACTTTCAGTTTTATTCTTCCGTTCGGAATTGTTTCCGAAGCCCACCCCAGGACCAGCCGGAAGTATAAGAAATTAAAAGGATTGAATATTCTCATTATTGACAAGAACAGGACCGTCCTTTCCGTATTGAGTAACATGCTGGATAACTATAAGATAAATATAAAAACAGTCTCTTCCGGCCAGAAAGCATTGAGAATGATCAGAGAGATGAAGAAAACCGGCGATCAGCTGGATCTGATCCTGCTTGATAAAGAGATGCCAAAGATGGATGGCTTGACCATTGCCCGCAAGATAAAGCAGGATGGATCATTTCCATGCAGAATAATCCTGATGTCAACATCCATGAGCAGCAGCTTTGATATAGAGAGTCTCAGGGATGTTAATATTTCTTCGGTGCTTCTTAAACCGATCTATGAGAAAGAATTGATCAAAGCTGTAAAATCGGATATTGGAAAAATGGATGTTCGATTTCATGATGAAGAGAATAAGATCTTCGACCTGGGTTTACAGAAACAGAAAGTAAAGAGACTCTCTGTTATGCTGGTGGAGGATAATCCTGTTATTCAGACTATTGTGGGAAAGCTTCTGGAGAAACAGGGACATGATGTATCGGGTGTTTATAATGGCAGGAAAGCTCTGGCTTTATTCAAAAAGAGTAAGTTTGATCTGATCCTCATGGATATCATGATGCCTGACATGGACGGATATCAAACAACAGAAGCCATTCGTAAGCTTGAAAAAGGCAATTCATCACATGTATATATCATCGCCATGACAGCCAAGGCAATGAAGAGTGACAAACTGAAATGTTTTAAAGTGGGGATGGATGATTATATGGCGAAACCGATCAAAGCAATAGACCTGTATACAAAGATAATTGATGCTTTTGGTACGGAAGGGGGCGGACAGGAATCGCAGAATAAATATGATGAGGATATCTCTGTTTTGCTCAATTCACTTGACGGTGACGAGGAACTGCTGGGGATCTTTATTAAAGAGACTATGGATCTGATACCTCAATTTATGGATAATCTCAGGGCTGCCGCAAATGATAAAAATGTAGAAAAGATCAGAGATGAGATCCACGCTTTAAAAGGAGTGATCTGTTATTTTAAGAATGATATCCTTAATGACAGCCTGGTGAAGCTGAGGCAGACAGCAATAGATGAGAATTTCAAAGAGTTACCGAGAAAAATAAAAAATGTTGAAAATCAAATAAAAAAGCTTATATTAAAGTTTTCCCATCCGGCGTGATCGGTGAGAGGAGTAAATGTAAAGATGGATAAAAGAATATTAATTATAGATGATGTGGGGCTGAGCCGAAAACTGGTAGAAAAAAAGATAGCTTATCATAACGGTAAATGTATAATGGATATACTATGCGCAAGCTATGCTGAGGAAGCTCTGAATTACATAAAAAATACCAATCTTGATGCCGTGATCTGTGATATTAAGCTTCCGGATATGAGCGGCTTTGACTTGTACAGGAAATCTATAAAGTACAAACCTCATCTCCCATTTGTTTTTATAACCGCATTAAATGAAAAGGAGTTTGAAGAAAAATGGTCTGATTCGGGAGTTCATATAAATAGGGTTTTCTTTAAACCTCTTGATTTTGAGAAATTAAAAAAGTTTGTTTACAGCCTGATGCGAATAGAGGCTGATTGAATTTGTGCAATATTATTAAGAAAGGGGATCAATTCCAATGTGCCTTGCCATACCCGGTAAAATAATAAAAAAAGATAAAGATGAGAAGGGGATCGTTGATTTCGGCGGTGTTGAAAAAGAGATCATTCTGACTTTTGTTCCTGAAGCAGAAATAGGGGATTGGGTCCTCATCCATACAGGCTTTGGTATTCAGATCATCAGTGAGGATGAAGCCGAAGAGACCATAAGGATTTTAAATGAAGCTTTCGATCAGTGAGAAATTCAGAGATCCGGATCTTGTTCGTTCTCTTGTCGAGGAATTGCAGAGCTGGGAAAAACCGGTCAAGCTGATGGAGGTCTGCGGTTCCCATACCATGGCGATCGGCCATTGGGGATTGAGAAAGCTATTGCCTTCTTCTATTACTCTGCTTTCCGGACCGGGATGTCCTGTTTGTGTCACTCCCTATTCCGTGATCGATTCTATCATGAATTTAAAGGATGTGACCATTGCGACTTTCGGGGATCTCATAAGGGTTCCGGGAAGGAACGGCTCTCTTGAACAGTCCAGGGCCAGGGGCCTTGATGTACGGATCGTGTACTCACCATTTGATGCTTTGGAGATGGCAAAGAAAAAAGAGACTGTTTTTATCGGAATAGGATTTGAAACAACTTCACCCGGTGTTGCCTATACCATCAAACAGGCAGCAGAAAAAAAGATCAAAAATTTCTCCGTTCTTCCGGCTTTCAAGATCATCCCGCCTGCATTGGAGGCACTGGCAGATGATAAGGATGTTTCCATCGATGCCTTTATCCTGCCCGGTCATGTCAGTGCCATACTGGGAAGTGAGCCGTACCGGGTTTTATCAGAAAAGTATAGAACCGGAGGGGTGGTAACCGGATTTGAACCTCTGGATATTTTAAATGGTATTAGGATGCTTTTAAGACAGATCCAGGAGAAGGACCCCCGGATCGAGATCGAATACAAATGGGTCGTACATAAAGACGGGAATCCCCAGGCTAAAGCTATTCTTGATGAGATATTTACGGTTGAGGATTCTCTGTGGCGCGGGATCGGAAAGATCAATAGATCCGGGTTAACGATCAGAGATGAGTTCAGCGATTATAATGCTTTAAAGAAATATAACCTTACTTTACCTGAAAAAGATGATTTTGATAAAGGGTGCCGATGCGGAGATGTACTGAAGGGAAAGATCATTCCCAAAGAGTGTCCTCTGTTTAAAGTGAAGTGTACTCCTGAAAATCCAATTGGAGCCTGCATGGTCTCATCAGAAGGAAGTTGTGCGGCATACTATAAATATGAAGAATGAAAGAATAACATTAGGACACGGCAGCGGGGCAGGATTAACCCAAAAACTGATCAGAGATGTCTTTAATAAAAATTTCAAGCTTCCCACACTGGAAGATGCGGTTGTTATTGAAGGTGATATGGTGGTGACTACGGATGCACATGTCGTGCGTCCCCTCTTTTTCCCCGGGGGTGATATCGGGAAGCTTTCGATCACAGGTACCGTTAATGACCTTTCCATGAAGGGAGCCGTACCGAAATACATTCTTATCACATATATTATCGAAGAAGGATTCCTGATCAGTGAATTGAAAAAGATCACCGAGTCAGTCCAGAAGGCTGCAGAGGAGTCAGGTGTCTCTGTTATAGCCGGAGATACTAAAGTAGTGGAAAAAGGGAAAGCTGACGGTGTTTATATTACTACCTGTGGAATAGGTGTTTTACCGGATAAGATCCACCTTGATGCACGTACTATTAAAGCCGGGGATAAGATCATCATTAACGGATCCATTGGTGACCATAGTGTTGCTGTTATCAACAGCAGGGAAAATTTCAAGTTGACAGGAATTCCGGAAAGTGATTGTGCTTCCCTTAATAAGCTTGTTCAGAAGATGCTTAAAGCCGGAAAGATAAAATTCATGCGTGATCCCACCAGAGGCGGTGTAGCTACTGTTTTGAATGAGGTCTGTGCGGATACAGATCTGGGGATCATAATAGAAGAGTCTTTACTTCCGGTGAAAAAAGAGGTTCGTATCGTTTGTGAACTTCTCGGTTTTGATCCTCTTTATCTTGCCAATGAAGGAAAGCTTCTGGCCTTTGTGGGACAGGAAGCTGAATCAGTATTACAGGCCATGAAAGAAGATCCCCTGGGAGCAGATAGCCGTATTATCGGGGAAGTCTCGGCCGAGACCAATGGAGTATACTTGAAGACTTCAATAGGAGGATTAAGACCTCTTCTGCTTCTGGATGCAGACCAGCTTCCCAGAATCTGCTGATTAAAATAATTGATAATTTATAAGGAGTAAATAAAGTAGGTAGTCGCAGGCTTCAGCCTGCGTTTTTAGGTATTACATATAAATTATGAATTACGCAAGCTAAAGCTTGCGGCTACCTCTATAAATCTTTATTATTTCCTCCTTTAAATGATTTTTTATTAAAAAAAATGATATTTCACTTGAAAAATAAATTGTATATATTATATAATATATTCCTTAAAATATTATTATGGAGGAAGAGAAATGGCTCATGTAATTAATGATGACTGTACAAACTGCGGTGTATGTGAACCCGAATGTCCTGAGGGCGCTATCAGCGAAAAGGGTGATAAAAGAGTGATCGATGCAGATAAATGTACTGATTGCGCAGCATGCGTTGATGTTTGTCCTGTAGCTGCGATCTCAGCTCAATAAAAGTATAAAGAAAACCATCCTGGTAATGTATTACAGTCATAACTGCCATGCAAACTGATAATTGTACTTGAAAAGTAATTATAAATGAGTAGATTTATTAATATCTTAAATGGAGATACTTGTGTATGTTTCACAGGATAAAGAAAAAGAGAACCGGTAAAAGTAAAGCATGGGTAATATCTGTTTTTATGGGATTAGGGCATGTCCGTGCGGCTTATCCTTTAAAAGATATTGCTTATAAGGAAATACTCCTTTCCGGGACAAAAAGTACAAGCAGTCAGGATGAGTTTAAAATATGGATGAAGCTGAAAAGGATCTACTATTTTTTCTCCAAGGCTGAAAATATCCCCATTATTGGAAAATATATTTATGACCTTCTGATAAAATCCGAAGAGATCTCTCCTTATTATCCTAAACGGGACCTCTCCTCTCCAAACTGGGCCAGTGCTTATCTGGATTCCCTGATATATAAGAAGAATCTTTGCGGTGATCTGATCAAGAGAGTAGAGTCTGAAAATATACCCGTGATCAGCACCTATTTTGCCAGTGCTATTGCAATTGACAGGAAGAAAAAGAATATTGATAACAATTATTGTGTTATTTGTGATTCGGACATTAACCGTGTATGGGTCCCTGTTGTTCCCCGAAGGAGTAATATTAAGTACCTGGTCCCGTCCAATCATGCCAAGAGGCGGTTGACTTTATACGGGATAGATGAAAGGAATATTATCTTTACGGGATTCCCTCTTCCTAAAGAGAATATCGGTTCGGAAAAGAAACAGGAGATCCTGAAGAAGGATGTCTTTAACAGACTGCTTCGATTGGACCCTGAAAATAAGTTTTTTTCCATGCGGAAATATTCTGTTTTAAAGCATCTTAATATAAAAAATGTACCTTTAAAAAGGCCGGACCAGTTCACATTAATGTTTGCTGTTGGCGGGGCCGGTGCACAGTTCGACATGGCAAAAAAGATCGTTGAGGTTCTTAAGACGAAGATCAGACAGAATAATATCCGGTTCTTTCTGTCCGCCGGTATCAGGAAGGATGTGAATGATGAATTCCTGGCTCATATTGATGAGCTAGGCCTCTCCTCTTTCCTGAACAAGGGGATCAGAGTGATCTACAGCGAAGATGTTTTTTCCTATCTGAAGTCGTTTAATGATGCCCTTCATGAGACAGATGTCCTGTGGACAAAACCGAGTGAACTTTCGTTTTATGCAGGCCTGGGGATCCCTATCCTGATAGCACCGCCGATCGGAACTCATGAAATGTATAACAGAAAATGGCTCAGGGATATCAATGCGGGGGTAGTTCCTGACGGGCCCGTGAAGTACTGTGATGAATGGCTTTTTCATATTCGTGAAGAAGGAAGGCTTGCCGAAGCCGCCTGGAATGGTTTTTTAAAGGCTCCGTCATTGGGAACATATAATATTGAAAACCTGATCAGTTGAAAAAATACTTTAAAAAGTTCATATCTTTCCTTAATTACCCTTTTTAGCGGATTATATTCTATTCCTTTAGCTTTTTTCTTCAATCAAAAGTAGAAAATATGATTATTCGCAGTATATTAATTAAAGTAATC
>JAHITG010000350.1 GCA_018817865.1 Spirochaetota bacterium | reverse complement strand
TTCTTTGTTTCATTTATTGTTACATTTAGGACTGTTAAATTGAATTTTTGCTCCAAACAAATATCAAGCACTTTTTTGCACCTTTTATAAGATAACTCTGAATTGAAACCAAGTAGGCTTAAAAGAAAGCTGGTGTCCAAAATAAATTCAAATCCATTTTGATTATTAACCGTTCTACTTTTCCCAATATACGCGGCTATAAATGAGCCAATATATATCCCTTTAATTATTTCATTATATTTATCAATACTACAGGCATAATTGATAAATAACGCTGCTATTTGAAATTGCTCCCCAATATATTCTTTGGAACAGTCTTCCCCCATAAACACTTTGCTCATTTCTAAGGAGTGATTGCTTATAAAATCAAATATACAAACTTTTTTATCTGGAGAAATATTTTGATCAATAAGAAACTGATCATATTCTGAATCTAGTTCAGCAAGGTTATTTGTTTCTTTATCAGATTTCCATTCTAATTCAGAGAAGTTAGTGCCTTCAAAAGTGAAATGGTGATCACTAAAAATCTTAAAACAATCAGAGTTATACTTTTGAGCTATTCTTTTTAAGATATTCTGGACAATTGAAGATGGTATTGGAAACGAATACTCTTCGTTGAATTTTCTCTCGATCAACTCAATTGATCCTTTATTTAAGCCATCTTTGGCCGTTAAATATAAAGTATGTTCAACCATAGGAATAAAAACATCCGATAAATCCATACCTATATGTTTCTTGGTTTTGTTATCCAGCAAGTATGAAAGAAGTGCGAAACTTAAGATTTTTTTTTGTTCCATTGATATCCTCCAGTTTTTTCCACCTAAACAACAATTAGTCTCATCATGTTGAGAAAAATACTTATTAAACTACTTTTAATGACTTAATCATCTCCAATATCTCAATTATCTCATTATCCGTTTGTTCCTCCAGCTTACTGACATACTCATCAAGCCTAATTGATTTTTCCCACTGGAGTTGCTCGAGTTCTAAAAAGTCATTTTTGGTGATCTGGATATCTATAACCTTCTTATCCAGATCCTCAGGCGTTAATTCTTTTTTCTTTTTGAAAAAAATCATCTTGAAAGACCCATATCAATATTGTCTTTTTTCGTAGCTGGTTTTTTGACCTGATGTAGATCCGGTGTTTTACTCATGTTTGCTTTCTGCTCCTGCTGAAAACTGAGAATCTTTGTTCTCAAAGCATCTTTGATATTTGTGGTTACAATCTGCCCCTCGCGTGACGCTTTAATTGTAATGTTATTAAAATTATTCAACCTGGTTGCTTTCAAATCCTCAATCCTAAGTACATCAATTTGTTTGAGCACCGCTTCCCTTGCGCTATGACTCTTCAGATCAAAAATCACCGGCTTGGAATAGTCCTTTTTAGTCAGCATCATAAAACTATGCTTCTCCGGATCAATTGATTTGAATTGGTCGAATGAATTTGAAAGCCTTTTATCGGTTTCGTTAATATCTTTTCCAGACTTGATGATGGTATTATTTAGAGTGGCTGCAATCAGAGCATCATCGATATGTGTTACTTTAGCGATATCACTAAAAATAGAATTTTTAATGAATTGGCCCCGGTCTTTCTGACTTGAAAACTCGACTCTAATTTTCATCCCCTGGAAAGCAATAATCGCTAATTTTTCCTTTTGGCTATCAAGTTTATTTTTTTGATTCTCTATTACCTGGCCAGAGAATTGTTTCAGCAATTCTTTGTGACTAAAATTTGAGGTATTATCGGAAGTATTGATGTTCGTTGTGATATTTTTTAAATTGTGATCAAACCGAATGGATTTTAGTTTGTCTGCTTTGCTTTTTTCTGAATCGACCAATTTCAAGAATTTATCTGAAAATTCTTTTATTTTTTTCTCAGATTTGACCTGGTTAAGACTCCTAATTAAAAATCCGGCTTCAGTTCTGGTCATTCCTTCGATAAATGATGAATCTTTAATCTGAATCTGTTTGTCTGTCAGTGCTGACCGTAATGTCTGACTTGTTTTTTCATCAATACGTAGTCGGGAATTTCCCAAGAGTGAAACAACCCCCCGAACAGGAATACCCAAGTGATTCAATGTTTTTTGAAATTTGGCTACGGATCCACCAGTTGTTAAAATGTCTTCAACAATAACAACATTTCGATTTTCAAGGGCGTTTAAAAGCTTTTTAGGATCTTTAGGTGTGTATTGACGGGGTTCAAATATTCTTT
>JAHITG010000349.1 GCA_018817865.1 Spirochaetota bacterium | reverse complement strand
GTCCAGCACTGTTGGAGGGACATTATATAAAACAATAAAACCTCTGCCTTTCAGCTCTTCAGAAATGGCTACAAAGCTGCCTATACCGGCACTGCTTAAATAATTCAATCCCTGGCAATCCATGATAAGCTTTGTATCCCCATTGTTAATATAGCCGATGATCGTCTCCTGAAAAAACTTGGAATTATAAGAATCAACATACCCGACAAGTTCAATAAGATTGATCTGAGGATTCTCCTCAAGATGTTCAATGCCTATCCTTATTTTTTTATCTTCAGGTTGTTCCATTTTCTTCTCCCTCCGATACAAATAAATATATGGTAGCTATTATACCCGTATCGCAATTAATGCAATATCATCATATTGTTCCGCTTCACCGCAAAATGCATTCAGATCATCAATAATGGTCTTAATTAATAAATCGGTATCCATCTGATTATTCTTGAGGACTACTTCCAGCAGACGGTTCATTTCATACTCCTCACCTTGAAGGTTCTTGGCTTCTGTAATGCCATCCGTATACTGCAGGATCAGATCTCCCTTTTGGAGCTGAAGGAACCTTCCACGCAGGGATTCCTCAAAGATCTTGGGTCCCTGAATACCGAGTGGGATCCCGGGCTCAGAATAAGTCTCGCATTTATTCGCCCCTTTTCGAAATACTATCAGCTGGTTGTGCCCGGCATTGGCGAACTGCAGCACCATCTTTACCGGATCCAGGATCCCGTAAAAAGCAGTAATGAACATTCCCTTTTTTATGTCCTGATATATTAAATTATTGGTACTGATCAGGGCATTAAAAGCTGTCTTGGTAGAATAAGCAAGGGTTTTAAGAACACTTCGTACCATAACCATCACCATGGCTCCGGGTACACCCTTCCCTGAAACATCAGCGATCACTATGCCCAGCCGACCGTCATCAAGCTTAAAAAAGTCATAGTAATCCCCGCCGACCTCCTTTGCTGAATTATAATAAGCGGAAATAGAGATACCCGCTATTTGCGGTATCTCCTTTGGAATAAGGGCGGATTGTATACTGGTTGCAATATCCAGTTCATATTTGAGGCGCTCCTGTTCAAGCATAGCCTGCTGTGCCACTTCCAGCTGATCGGTCATAATATTGAACTGATTGGCTAAAAATTCCAGTTCATCTTTAGTATTAACGGATATCTTGTACTTTAAATTACCCTGACCGATCTCCTCGGCTCCTTTTGCAATGGTCATGATCGGCCCAACGATCAGTCGGGTCAGAAAAAAAGAGGCCCCTATGGCCAAAAGTAATATAATAAAGGCCAGAATAAAAACTGTTAATGTTGCTTTCTGTATAGCATTCTGTATAACACTGTAAGAGAATTCCACATGAGAAAAACCTAAAAGGGCCTCTTTCCGTTCTCCTTTTTTAAAGGTCTTTACATAAATGGGATAGGAAAAATCGTATATCTTTTCACCCTCTTTTTTATAGAGACGGGGTTTGGTAGTTCTCTCTTTTTTCTGAAAAGTGCTGTGCCATATTTTTGGATCATACTCCTTTCCTATCTCATTGATATCATTATGAGCCAGCACCTCACCTTTCGGATCCAATAAAAAAACCTCCACAACTCCTTCCTCTTTCATGATATCCGCTATGGTCTGAAGTATGGCCAGCTCATCTGAGGTAGTGAGCCCTTCAGCGCCGGTGGAAGCCAGATTTTTAGACAGGATGATCCCCTGCCTGTTGATCCGCTTGATCAGCTCCTTTTTTTCCTGATTTAAAAGAATAACACTGATCGTTATTACAACGAGTGCCATAAGAAACCCTATTAAAGCCCCAAATTTTACTTTTATACTGATCTGTTTCATATTCCTATTCTTTTACGATCATCTGATCTTTACCGCTGTTCTTGGCTTTATATAAAGCCTGGTCAGCTTTATGGATCAATTTATCCTTATCCAGGATCTGATTCTTCTTGGCTGATGTAACTCCGATACTGAGAGTCGCTGTTACATTGTCGCCGTTATCTGAAACAAATTTTTTAAGACGAACCTCTTCCAGTAATCTTTGAGCCAGTATCTTTGCGCCTTGGATATCCGTCTCCGGCAGAAGCAGAAGGAACTCATCACCGCCGTACCGAACAGGCATATCGATCTTTTTCCTTACGGTTTCCTGGATGATATCGGCTATACCCTTTAGAACTAAATTACCGAAAACGTGTCCATATTTATCATTAATGATCTTAAAGTTATCTATATCCAGAATAACGATCCCGACATCCTGCGGATACCTCTTGGCCCTTAAAAGCTCTTTTTCCATGGATATCTGGAGATACTGATAATTAAAAAGCTGTGTTAAATTGTCCGTAACAGACCAGTTGTACAGTTTTGCTTTTTCCATAGTGATAAGTGTAATATGGCTTATGATCGAAACAACATAAAAATCGATCATGGTTAATGGACGATTATCTGTTGTATTGATCACCTCAATGATCCCCAAAATGTGATGGTCAATAATAAGGGGAATGGCAATAGCAGAACGGGCATTCATCTTGATCAATTTATCCACATATCCCTTATAACGCTTATCTTTAGATATATCTGCAATAAAAAGAGGCTGTTTTGTCTGAGCGGAGTATCCGCAAATATCATCCCCTAATTTTATTGTAACGTCTTTCAATTCACTGTAATAATCATACGGATACAGTCTTTTATTCTTATAGACCATTGTGACATTTGGAAAAAGGAACTTCTTTTCATTATCATAAAAATAAAAGGTAACGCGGTCAGCGCTGATGGATTCGGCAGAAAATCCAAGGAACATGGACCTGATCATGGTCTCATCCTGTCCTCCCAGCATGTCGATCAGTTTGATATACTCTTCCAGGGTCTCAATGCTGTGTTCTCTTACTGCCAGAAGCTCTTTTGCGGGAAGTGTAAGCTTCTGTATCTTCTTTTTTCCGTCAGGGATCTTGATCTTTTCTACTTTTTCTCTCTTTTTTTTGACCATAAGACTATATCCTAATAAAAATCAAATAGAATATCCTATATTTATATTATTGTATTAAATAATATTTAATTAAAAAGTAATGTCAATAATTACATTTTGATCAAATGAATATTATCCCATTTGGAATAAGACTTTATATGAGAAAAAATGATAATCTGATTATCAGCCACAATGGAATCCAGTATCTTTTTTACTTCTTCCAGGCGGTCTTTATCAAAATTAACAAAGGGGTCATCCAGAAGCAGGGGTAATTTGGTCAGATCATTTATCTCCTGCAGGAGAGACATTCTTACGGCAAAATAAAGCTGTTCTTCTGCTCCGCAGCTTAAGTTACGGATATTCTCATTATCTTCACCTTCAACAAGAGGACTGAATTCTTCATTTAAAATTACCTTCCGGTGCGCCCCATCAGTGATCCTGCTGTAGTGTTCTGAAATATTTTTTGATAACCTTTCAATATGTTTTTCCTGATACTCTTTTATGGCTTCCTTTAATGTATTGACAGCCATGATATATGATCCTTTAAAAGTATGCAGTTTCTCAAAGTCATACTTTATTTCATTTATCTTATAATTGATGCTGGCAATACTCTCAGACTCCTCATAAGAGGAAGAAAGCTCTTTATTCAGTTTATAAATATTCTTCTTTAACGACTCGATTTTCTCCGAGTGAATCCTGATCTGCTGTTTTAATTTTTGAACATACTCGACTGAGCCCGACAGATCCTCTTTCAGTGCTGTCAGAGCAGGATTTCTCTTCTCCAGCTCCTTCAGGTGCGTATTAATTGAGATCAGCTCCTTTTGGGAAGACTCTTTTTTTTCTGTATACTGCTTTACATCCGAGAGCGTTTGAAGTGTATACTCAAGACTGCTCTTATCCTGCACGATCTTTTTATACTCGTCATATTTATTTAAATACTCTTTGTTGATCTGTGTGTCGGCAAAATCCTTTAATCTCCCCTGAACCGTTTTTAACTTCTCCTCCAATTCTCTGATCATATGATCCTTTGTATGGACAAGAGTACGGTACTGCAGTCTGCCAATATACTCTTTATAAAGGGAAAAGATCAAATAGAATAAAGAGAGAGCCCCGATCACAAGGCTGATATACAACAAAAACTCTTTATTGAATTTCATCCTGGCAAAAAAGACCAGGCCGGCCAGTACCAGCCCATTAATCCCTAAAAGAATACTTTTTATCCGGGAAGGATTACTTTTCCTGAAATTATTCAATTCTTCCTTCTTCTCTTTCAACTCTGCCTCAAGGATTCCCGCATTCTTCATATTATCAATAATATCATCACTTATATCCTTAAAATCATTATAATTCTGCTCGATCAGATCATGTTTTACCTGTACCTTTGCCTTGATCTGCCGGTATTTCTCTATTTCATTATTAAAATAAACGATCTTCTCTTCATGATTTGATTTTTCTTTTAAAAGATCAAGAACCTCTTTACTTAATTCAAATTCCTCTGATTTACTCTTATTCTCTTCATCAATATCTTTCAGCTCTTTCTCCATTTCCTTTATCTCATCTTCTATATCCGTTGCTTTAATGCTCTTTTCAATGATATTCTCCTTTTTCAGCTCCAGATCTTTTAATTCCTGCTCCAGAATATCGATCTGTTTATCAGTCCGCCTGTCCTGGAACTGGGGCCAGGCGCTGGACCGGGAGATACTGAAATACTCCTTTATCCATCTCTCAAGAACCGTCTTATAATTCGTACCCACCGCACCGGTCAGTATGTGCTGGATCTCCTTGTTGATATCCATCTCTATGGACCGCTGGTAAACAACATTCACATTGCGGAATACAGCTTCATTATTTAACCCTATGACTTTCTGTAACGATTCATAATACAACTCTTTTTCCTCGGTCCGTGACTGAGGAGAAGCTTTACCTTTAAAGAGCACTTCATTTTTCCCTTCTTTATTGGTCTTCGAGAAGATCACTTCATTCTCCTCAAAATCCCTGTGCAGGCTGTATTGTTCATCTGCTTCAGAAAACTCTACTGAGGCAAAATGATTTTTTGCATCTTTTCTGGATCTGTAAAGAGTCCAGCGTGATCTCTCCAGCCCGAAAAATACCGCTATGATCGCACGTAATAGCGTAGTTTTACCGGTCTCATTATTTCCAACTATCAGATTTATCCTGTCACTGCTGAATTCAAAATCATGCACATCATGAAAAAGCCCAAATCCTTCTATTGATACCTTTTTTATCTTCATTTTAATCTATCTCTATATCATGATCTCCCTTCACAAATGAGATATTTGATTCTTTATATGAAATCGTATCGCCAAAATCCCTTAATCCCAGGTTTACTGTCTGCTCAAGCACTTTCCGGTCGATCTTTCCCCCTTTTTCAGATCGTTCGAGCAATTTCCTGAAAAAGAGACCTCGAATGGTCTCTTCCTGAGACAATTGCTTTATAACAGAACTGTCAACAAATTTTGCTTCGTTATTTATCCGGATATAAAAATAGTGGTCTTTTAAGATCTCTTTCAATTCAGGCTCATTAATTGAAAAGTCGATCACTCCCTTTAAATACAGATCAAGAATAAGTTCCGGATCTTTACCCTTTTTAAGAAGGCTCAACAGATCCTGAAGGCTGGATATATCTTCCTTGATAACATCGATCACCCGTTTCTCTACTTTTATATTGGAAAATTTAAGCTTCTCAATAGTAACAGCATTATTCTGTTTAATTTCAACAACAGCTGAAAATTTATCATCATATTCATCAATTGTCCTCGGGATGATCGAACCCGGATAAAGGCAGAAATGCTCCTTATCGATCATTTTTTCCTTATATCCGTGAAAATGCCCCAGGGCCAGATAATGTAATCCCGAATTTGTGAATTCTTTAAGGGAAAAAGGCAATTCCCTGTCAGAGATCGTAATATCCTTCATTTCCAGTGTACCGTGAAGGATCCCTATGTGGGTTCCCTCCTCATTTGTTATCTTAAAATCTCGAAGCATTCTATTATGCGGATTTTTCAATTCATAGAGCCCGCTGTAAATAAAGACATGATGGCCCTTGATATTGAACTTTTCAACAAGTGAAAAACCGCTGTTTTTAATAACAGTACCGGGAAACTGATGGACCCGATATATGCAATTCTTATAGCTGTAACTGTCATGATTTCCGGGAAGAATAAATAATCTGATCTTTTTACTGACCACTTTAAAAAGAAGGTCATTCACTTTTTCAACAAGAGGCACTTCAGGTTTAGGATTATCAAAGAGGTCTCCTGCGATGATAAGAATATCGATCCGGTTTTCAGGATCGATGGTATAATTGATCAGTTTTTCAAAAGCACTGAAAGCTTCCATTT
>JAHITG010000348.1 GCA_018817865.1 Spirochaetota bacterium | reverse complement strand
TTGGCCCCTTTTGCAGGACATATGTGTGAACTGGTTCTACAGAAAATATAACTGCATTTACTATAATACTAATGATGAACAATAATATTATTTTATCACTCTGGAGCATTACTGTTTTTGCTTATTATCAGGTCCTGACCTTTGCAGTAGGAATATCATTGTTTCCTAAAAAGCTGTACCGGGAGGATAATTTTTTTTATAGGTTATTTTTACCGTGGCTGCTGGGATTTAATGTCATGACGATCATCATGGTGTTTCTGGGAATGGTATCCGGGATAAGCCGATGGCCTCTTGTTATCGTTAATGGATCATTGTGGGGCTTTATTATTTTGAAACAGGTCCTTGCTAAAGCCCGGGATTTTCAGGGGTTATCAATAAGAAGGGAAGAGCATGACCGCAGAAGAACTCTGCTTTCGCTTGCTCCTTTGATATTGATGTTCCTGCCGTTATTTTTAGCCTCTTTAGTCCCTCTGACAAAAATAGATGAGATCGCATATCATTTCTATTATACTAAAATGGCCGTACTGGAAGGCTCTTTTAAGCTTCTTTTTTCTCCATTTGCCCTGTTTACTTATATGGGAACACAGACCTATAATATATGGTCATACAGTGCCGGTGCTGAATATGGCCCGGCTTTAAACAGCCTTTTTTTCTTTGGTCTTGCCGCGATAATACTATTTACATGGGCCAGAAGCCGTTTTGGAAAACTTACAGCTGTATTAGCCACCCTGGTGGCTTTCTCTTCTCTACTGAAAGGTGTTACCTGTATAGCACCCGGTGATAATGCGTTGAATTTTCTGATCATTCTGAGTTTTATGATCGTAAGTTATAATATATACACACAAAGCAGAAAAGATAAAGATGAAAAGTTTATATACAAAAGACTTCTGATACTGCACTTGATCTTTGTGACAGCCATTATAATAAAGTTCACGAATCTGTATCTTATACTACCAATGGTCCTTTTTTTATATATTTCTGTTTTTTCCAGGATTAAGATCAATATAAAACAACTGGCTGTCAGCTTTTCTCCGTTCCTCCTTTTTATCCCTTTTTTTATCAGGCATTATCTTTTATACGGGAATCCTATATTTCCGGCCGGATTGAATATATTCGGTTCAGGGCCGTTTGATCGTTCCTCTTTAAA
Source organism: Spirochaetota bacterium (assembly GCA_018817865.1). Lineage (GTDB taxonomy): Bacteria > Spirochaetota > JAHITG01 > JAHITG01 > JAHITG01 > JAHITG01. The sequence continues at coordinate 5,362 of JAHITG010000348.1, read as the reverse complement.
TAATGCTCTAGGGAATCTGTCAGGAAGTAAGATCGGTGTTTCAAGAGATCTTAAGGGATTACTGTTATCACCATTTTATTATGTAAAAGACGGGTTTTATCCTCCGATGAATCCAAACCCCTTATTCTGGATCTTTTCATTATTAGGGTTTATACATCTGATCAGGAAAAGGATCTTTTTTATGCTCATAGGAATAGTGATCTGCTATATAATGGCTTTTTTCTTTTTACCTCATTATTTTATAAGGTTTTATTTGGGTGCCGTTGATTTTTTGATCGTTCTGGGTTTTGTTGAATTCTTAAAATGGATACCTGCAGGGGTAAAAAAGATAACGGATCGGCTGTTAAAGTTTGCCGTATATGGGTCTTCTGTAATAATTTTAACAGGGATACTGATCTATTCCAGACAGTTTGTTTTTTATTTTTTTTCAGGGGAGAAGAAAGAGCATTTTCTTCAACCCCGGGTTGAATGCTATGAGACGATCAAATGGATCAATAAAAATTTACCCGGGAATGCACTTCTTATTGTTCCGACAAGGGGGCGTTATTATTATAATGTAGCCACGGAGCAGTTATATCCGACCGCTTTCGGAGAGAATCTTTCTATTATTAAAAATGATAAAGGTTTTTATGCTTTTTTAAAGAGGAAAGGGGTAACTCATCTGATGGACAAGAACAGATCGAACCAGGAAAAAGTAACTGATCTATACAAACTTTTTTGCAGAAATAAGCGTTTTGCCAAAAAAATCTATCATAATGATCATGAGGTCATAATGGGATACAGGAATAAAGAGCCTGTAATCGGCACCACAGCAGTTTATAAGCTTCGATAAAGGTCAGATCGTGATTCTATGAGAAGATTAGGATTAATTTTTACTTTAAATGTCAGTGTAGAGCAATGGAAAAAACAGGGGCTTCTGAACAGGGAAAAACTGTTATATGAAGAGCATTTGAAGAAAAAGAGCCTGGATCAGGTATTCTGGTTTTCCTTTGGGAAGGATGATCAAAAGTATGAAAGGGATCTGAAGGGGATCCGTATTGTGCCCATGCCCGGACTCTTTGATTCTAGAATTGGAAGGCTTATGTATTCTTTTATTATGCCTTTCTGGCACAGGAAGATATTTAAAAATATCGATATTATTAAGACCAATCAGATGCCGGGAAGCTGGAGTGCTCTTTTAGGTAAGCTTTTATTCAGAAAGAGATCCCTTCTCAGGACCGGCTGGACATGGAGTATCAATTACAGAGAGGAGATCAGTTCAAGATTTAACCTTATCTATTGGATGATCCAGTTGATAGAATGGATCTCGTATAAATTCTGTGATCTTGCAGAAGTCTCTTCCGCTGCGCAAAGAAAATACATTATTGAAAAGTATCATATAGACAAAAAAAAGATCGGCCTTCTTCCAAATTATATTGATGTTTCCCTTTTTAAAAACAGAACAGCTCTTCATAATAGAAGAGAGGAACTGCTTTATATCGGAAGGCTGGAGAAAGAAAAGAATCTTTTTAATCTGATAAAGGCATCTGCTGATTTAAAGATAAGGTTGAATATCTATGGAGAAGGGAGTTTAAAAAAAGATCTGCTCGTATTAGCAGAAAAGATCGGGGCAAAGGTCTTCTTCAATCGGCCTGTCTCTAATGAGAAACTTCCTTTAGTCTATAATAAATATACATATTTTATTTTACCCTCTTTTTATGAATGTATGCCTAAAGTACTGTTGGAAGCCATGGCCTGCGGCTGTATATGCTTTGGTACTGATACATCCGGTATCAATGAGATCATTAATGACAAGAAGAATGGATATCTGATCAGAGGAACAGAGAGTGGTTCCATCATTAAAAAAGTAACGGGTGTGGTCAAATTATCTAATAAAGAGAAAAAACCCTGTTCAGATAATGCATCAGATCTGATAAAAGAACGGTTTACTTTGCAGTCCCTTGTATCCCATGAAGAAAAATTTCTGGATAGATTGTAAAATATTCGAATGAAATTAGTAAAAGAGTCAAAAAAGGACAAATATGGTTCTTTTCACATGGTGAGCCAGCCTGACAGGATCAGGACTCCGGTGATCTCTGTTGTTATGTCGGTCTATAACGGGAGCAAATATTTAAAGGAAGCCATCGAGTCTATTATAAAACAGACGTATAAAAGCTGGGAATTCATCATTGTAAATGACGGGTCCACAGACGGGAGCATGAAGATGCTCCTCGATTATTTAAAGAATGAGAGACGGATCATTATTGTTGATCAGAAGAATATGGGGTTGACAAGGTCCCTGAACAGAGCCTTAATGCTCAGTCGGGGGGTCTATATTGCCCGGCAGGATGCGGATGATGTCAGTTTTCCGGACAGGTTATCCAGTGAGGTTGATTTTTTAAAGCCCAGGCCGGAGTATGCTCTTGTGGGATCTGATTATCAGGTGATCGGTATTAAGGGAAAGATCGAGAATAAGATGAGTAAGTATTTTATTTTTAATGATGAAGAAATAAGAGAAAATATGATCCGGTATAATCCTTTCTGTCATACATCGGTTCTATTTAAAAGAGAGATTCTGGATAATATCGGTTTCTATAATGAAAGGTTAAAATATTCGCAGGATTATGAGTACTGGTTCAGGATAATGCAGGAATATAAAGCAGCCAATCTGCCAAAAATCCTTATATACAGAAGGTACACTAAAGAGATGTTATCCCGGAAACATGACAAGGCCCAGCTGTATTTTATTATTAAAGTGCAGTTTATTATTTTAAAAAAATCCGCAAAATTGAACATAAAGGATCTTTTATATATTTTTAAAAATATAGTAAAATATCTGATGCCAGGATATTTATTAAAGATCATACGGTCCAACTGAAAAATGGAAAAAAAAAGTAACAGATCTATCCGGCTTTTGATCGATACGGTGACGATCGCCAGTCCCGGTATTTTGCAGCTGAAATATGAATTAATATCCTCTGCGATCAGAAATATGCCTGAGGGGGCAAAGATCATCATTTTACAGGATAAGAAACATGATCTATTCAAAGCTTCTTCTGATGTGACAGTAGAAAATATGGCAAAGCCGAAAGGGGCCTGGATCGGGCGCTGGTACTGGTATAACAGTAAATTACCAAAAATGATCAAAAAATACAATATCAATGTTTTTTATTCATTAAGCGGGATATTATCCACATTCATCTGTAATAAAACAGGAACTATAGGAACGGTAAATAATATGCTCCCTTTTACTGAAGAGCAGATCAGGCATTTCCCTCTTTTCTCTATGGGAAGGATAAGGCTTTATTTATTAAGGAGAATGTATATTAAGACTGCAAAGATGGCAGATGCGCTGATCCTGCATTCTCATCATGCCCTGAAGAGTATTGCTCAATGGGCCGGGGATATTAAAAGAAAAAGTTTTGTGGTATTGACCGGTGTCCCAAAGATGATCAGTAATGCCCGGAAAAAAAAGATAAACCATCCATACAAAGGGCATTCCTATATGTTTACCCTCTCTACCATTTATTGGTATAAAAATTATATTAATCTCATAAAGGCTTATAAACTCGCAACTTTAAAGGATCCTGCAATGCCGGATCTTATTATTGCCGGGTATCCGGTGGATAAAGAGTATGTTAGGCAGATGGAAGAGGAAATAAGAAGTTCTGGCCTTGAAAAAAGGGTCAAGTTTATCGGTGCATTAGATGAAAGTAAGATTCCCGCCTGGATACAGTATGCCGATATCAATCTTTTTCCCAGCTTGTGTGAAACGAATTCTGTAGTCCAATCAGAGATCTTAGGGTTAAGCGGCGTAATGGCCTGCTCCAATATTCCTCCCATGACAGAAGTAGCGGGAGATGCAGCACTTTTTTTTGACCCGTATATACCGGATTCCATGGCTCAAGCGATGATCAAACTGATCGGAAATAAAAAATTGCAGAAAGATCTCCGAAAAAAAGCCTCAAGGCGGGCAGAAGCGCTTTCCTGGGATAAATGCGGGCAGGTAATCTGGAAGGCAGCAGTGCTTGCTTTAAAAGATCAAGAGATCAGGAGAAAAAAGAATGGATCTAAAGAATAAAAAAGTATTAATAACAGGTTCTGACGGGTTTATCGGCTCTCATCTTGTAGAAGCATTACTGGATGAGGGGTGCCGTATTCGTGCTTTTGTTTACTATAACTCATTTAACAGCTGGGGCTGGCTGGATACGATCGAGAAGAGCAAACGTGATAAGCTGGATATATTTACCGGTGATATCAGGGATCCGAACGGTGTAAGGAAGGCCTGCGAAGGAATGGATATGATCTTTCATCTGGCTGCTCTGATCGGGATACCTTTCAGCTATCATTCTCCGGACAGTTATGTGGATACCAATATTAAAGGAACATTAAATGTCCTTCAGGCCAGCCGTGATCTGAAAATTAAAAAAGTACTTGTGACCTCCACATCCGAAGTGTACGGTACGGCTCAATATACGCCTATTGATGAGAAGCATCCTTTTCAGGGCCAGTCCCCGTATTCGGCAACAAAGATAGGGGCGGACCGGATCGCTGAATCTTTTTACAGAAGTTTTGATCTTCCCGTTGTTATTGTCAGGCCGTTTAATACCTACGGGCCGAGACAATCGGCGCGGGCAGTTATTCCCACCATTATTACACAGCTTTTAGCGGGAAAAAGCCAGATCAAGCTGGGCAATCTGGATACTACCAGGGATTTTAATTATGTAAAAGACACTGCCATGGGATTTATCCAGATCGCAAGATCAGATAAGACTATTGGTGAGGAGATAAATATTGCGAGTAATGAAGAGATATCTATTAGAAAGATCGCTGAAGAGATCATCTCTCAGATAGAACCATCCGCAAAGATCGTTACAGAAAAAGAGAGGGTGCGTCCCGGGAAAAGTGAAGTGATGCAGCTTCTGGGCTCCAATAAAAAGATAAAGGAACTGACGGACTGGGAACAGAAGTATGATCTGAAGTCCGGGATAAAAGAGACCATAGACTGGTTAAGGGTCCATCAGGATAAATATAAGCCGGATATTTATAATATTTAGAGGTTGTAACAACAGACCTATACCCAAAAGGCATTGCTTCGCTGAAGGTCTGTTTCTACATTAATAATATAAAAAAGTATAGTACTTTAGAAACAGGCCTTTAAGCCTGTTATTGTTATATAATGATTTTATACATACTTCTGTCGTTATCCAAATTTAAAGCAAGGAGGGCTGTATGCAGGCAATAATACTGGCTGGAGGAAAGGGGAGGCGTTTAAAACCTTTTACGTATACATTACCCAAACCGTTAATGCCCATAGGGGAAACACCTATTCTGGAGATCCTTCTGAAACAGCTTAAACATTACGGGATCAGGGATATCATTT
>JAHITG010000347.1 GCA_018817865.1 Spirochaetota bacterium | reverse complement strand
TTCAGTTTTTTGGTGGAGAACCGCTTTTAAGATGGGATTTGATTAAGGAAGGAGCAGAATATTTTAAGAAAAAAACCGCCAGGTTGAAAAAAAATAAGAGTATAAGTTTAGCTACTAACGGTCTTCTATTAAATGTGGAGAAAACAGGCTTTCTGAAGAAAATCCATAAAGATTTTAATGTGATTTTTAGTTTTGACGGGGTATTAAGCCAAAACTTAAACCGTTCGCCTTTTAAGAAGAAATCCGCGGATGCTTCTTTTGATTCCATACTAAAGAATTTAGATAATTTGATAAAAGCCAAACTGCCTTTCTTTGTAAATATGGTAGTAGGGCCGCGAAATCTAGACGATGTAGAAAAAAATATTGAATTGTTGATTGCCAAAGGAGTTACTTCCATCCGCCTTTCTTATATGATGGGTGTTTTTTGGGAAAAACACATGATAAAAAAATTTCTGGATAGAGTAAGAAAAGTTTACCTGAATTATAAGCGACAGGATCTTTTAGTTGATATCGGCCATTGTCACGATGAACCGGTTCTAATTTCCAGTGGATTAACCCTGATGCCCGATGAAAGATTATTTGTGGGTACTACTTACCCTTTATTAAATATGTTTCCCCATATTAAGGAATTTAATTGTTACGGGAAATTGGGTGACTACACAAATTTCGCGCAGATAAGGAGAAATAAAAGAAAAGAAGTACAGAAAAGTTTAACCTTGTTAAGCACCAAGGGAGAAAAAGAATTTTCCCTTTTGGCTAACAATATTTATTTAGGTATTTGTTATGAAAAATTGTTTAAAGAACTTGAAAACGAGTAAAGTTCTTATTTTTAAAAATATAATGCCTTTGGCTGAAGGAAAAGACAGCAGCTTCGGAATTTCCCGCGCTGTGCATTACATGGTTTTGGAGTTAAGAAAAAAGCTATGATATCGCCATATTACCCAGGGCAAGTTTCACTTTGGCTTATAATGATTTTACAATGACTAGTATAAATTCTTTAATAAATGTGTTGGGAGTTTTATATTTGTTATGAAAAGTGTAAGAAAACTTAAAAAATTAGATGTGCTCTTTATACATCAAGGTAAAGCCCGGGATAAGGGGTCCAATAAGATACTTCTTTTACCCATGGGTCTTATTGCGATGGCAGATTACCTGGAACGAAACGGTATAAAAGCCAGAGTGGTTCATAATTTAATAGAAAAACATATTGATCCTTCTTTTGACATTGTTTCTCTGATACGCGGGTATCAACCCCGGATAATCTGTTTTGATTTGCATTGGCATCAGCAAATCAGTACAGTCTTAGAATTGGTAAAATATGTAAAGTCAAAACTGCCGGAAGCAACAGTGGTATTGGGAGGTTATACGGCAAGTTTTTTCTATAAAGAGCTGATGGCAGGGTTTGCCTGTATTAATTATATTATCCGCGGAGATTCTGAATTACCACTGTTTGAGTTAGCGCGAAATGTATTGTCGGGTAACGATGGTAATGGTTTGTCAGCCGTACCGAATTTGGTTTATAGGCAGAGTGGCCGGCTTAAAGTTAACAAGCAAAGTTATTGTTTGTCTGCACAGCTATTGAACCGTTTAAATTTTACACGTTTTGATTTGCTGGACAATTATAAGATTTACAACAGCTCAAATGTTTTTGAAGGCGAGATAAGCGTAGAAAAGAGTAACGGTTTTAATAAAAATGGTGGAATTTTCTTTTACAATTGTGGCCGGGGTTGTCCCTATAATTGCTCTATTTGCGGTGGTTCAAGAAAATCACAGAAGATTATCAGTAACAGGACACAAATAGTATACGCACCGGTAGCGTCAGTGGTCAGGAATCTGAAAAGCTTGGAAAAATACAATATTAATACATGGTATAACACTTTTGATCCTTACAAAAACAAGGCCTATTTCATAGAGCTTTTCAAACAAATAAAAAGAAACAAAATCAAGCTCAATTTGCAATTTGAGTGTTTAAACATACCCAGTGAAGAGTTTATCCTTGCTGTCCAGGATACTTTTAGTCGAGTGAGATTGGATTTTATCCTTCAAACAGGGTCAGAGAGGCTGAGGAAATTAAACAAAGGTAATTTTTATACTAATAGTCAGCTATTTAAAGTATTGCGACGTTTGCAGAATACAAAAATTAACGTTGATTTATGTTTTGTCGCGGGTCTTTCTTTTGAAGAAAAAGAGGACGTTTTTAAAACTTTGGAGTTTATAAATTTGGTCAAAAATAGCTTTAGGCGGATTCACATTGTGTCAGAGGTCCTTGAGATGGAGCCGGCTTCTCCCTGGCATCTTGACAGTAAAAAATATGGCATTATAAATTACCGTAAAACTTTCGCGGATTTTTTAGAACAGCATAAAAAACCAAGTGATCTTGGGTACCGGACAAAAAAATTTACAATTAGACAAATTCGCTTGATAAAAAAATATTACAATGTAGAAGCTAACTGTATACACGAGAGATCAGGGTATTTGGATAGACTTACCAAACGTTCTTCACCGGCCCGTTTTAGTCTGGATACGCTGTATAAGTTATGCAGAGGCTGTAAAAGGTATAAGTTGTGTTTTAAAGGTCAGGTATAAAGATGAGAAGGATGAGAATAAAACTGATTAAGATGCCCAATATCATAGAGAATAGGGGCCTTTTAATGCCGGATTTAGGTGTTGGGATGCTTGTTACTATCTTACGAGAAGAAAAGTTTGTGGTTTCACAAATCGATTTAAAACCTCTTTTTTCCGGGAATAATGAAGCCGCTAAAATGCAGGTTAGATATAATAAAGTGGTTCATCAAACAGTACGGCAAAAAGGCCCTGTTGATGAAGAGATGTATGTGTTTGCTGAAGATTTAGTAAAAAAGTACGAATTGAAAAACTTTGAAGTGGTGGGGTTCTCCCTGGATGAGGAAACCGATTTATTGTTTAATCTGGCTTTAATTAAAATTGTGAAGGATTTGACCGGAAAGATAATAATTCTGGGGGGAGGATTCAGGTTTACTAAGAGGTTTATGGAGCAATTTGATTTCATAGATTTTTTAATTAAAGGAGATGCCACTATTTCTTTAAAATTATTTTTGTCCTGCTTAGAGGGATGTGGTCGTTTACGGGAAATCCCGGGATTATCTTATAGAAGAGGGCGGCAAGTTTTTGCTAATCCGCATTTACGTCAGGCGGGAAACGTGGACATGGTTCCTGATTTTACGGATTTATCTATGGATGACTATAGATTAGGGCTTTCGGATTGTTCCGTACCGCTGGAGAGGGATGAATTGCATAAAATCAATAAACCTAAGCTTAAGCTGGCGGTTTTACCCTATCACTTTATTAAAGGCTGCCCTAACTCATGCAAATATTGTTATTGGAATAGAGAGAATCTATTTAAAGTTACCTCACCGGAGAAGGTCGCTGATAATTTACAATTTATGAGTGAGAAATATAAAATCTCCAATTTTTTATTTTTAAATAACGCCTTTAATCCTACACTTAAGTACGCTGAAAAGCTAATTAAAGCTTTTTCCAAGCGTCGATTAAACATCTTCTGGAGTGATTCAGCTAATCCTGGAAGCATGTCTACAGATATGTTTTCAGGATTAAAAGAAACCGGGTGTAAACAGCTTTATTTCGGCTTGGAATCTTTAAGTCCCCGTATCCTAAAACTTCTTAACCGGAAGGGTGATCCTGATACGTTTTCGGCTATTTTAAAAGCGTCGCATGACAATGATATATTCAACGGCGTTAATTTTATAATAGGTATTCCTTTTGAAAAGTTTAGAGATATAAAAAGTACATACGATTTTATTAAGCAAAATAAGCAGTATTTCGAATATTACAATGTGAACCTTTTAAAAGTTATTCCGGAATTCGGATTTTCAAAAGATCCCGCAGAGGCGGGAATGTCATTAAGAAAATTCGGTTCAGTTGAATTAAGGAACCCGCTTAATGACTCAAGGATACGTAAAATTTTAAATTTAGTAGGTATTTCTCAAAGAGCAAATTTTTATTCCTATGATGAAATTGGTGGTCTATCCTGGGAGGAAAAAAACCGCCAGGATCTGAAATATTCGCGGTATTTATCCAAAATTATGGATATGCCTAAACATGAGTTTTTTGAAGATCTTAGATTTATTTTTTATCTAAACCATATCTTTAATTCGAAAAAAGAAATATTAGACTGGTACAATAACTTAAGGAAATCCGGCAGGTAACAAATGAAAGATAATTTGAAAGTGGATAAAACAGCATTAAAGAAAGCGTTGAAAACAATATCTTCCGGGGATTTATGTGAAAGCACTTTTTTGAATGAAGTTTACATAATGCTTTCTTTGGATTGCAATTTAAAATGTGACTTTTGTATATGGTGGGGCAGAGAAGGTCCCTGTCATGAAAAAAAATTTCTTAAGAAATATTCTCCCTGTTTGACTTTGAAGGAGTTTAGGAAGCTTGCTTCTGATGTAGCTGTTTTTAATCCTTACATGGTTACTTTTTCCGGCGGGGAACCATTGTTATACGAAAAATGGCATCTTCCGGCCCAATATT
>JAHITG010000346.1 GCA_018817865.1 Spirochaetota bacterium | reverse complement strand
TTCAACCGTTATATGATGCCCGGATTTAAACCGCTCAAAGAAGAATAGGAATGGGGCAGGGTATCTGTCCCGATGTTTGATTATTTAATTTTTATCCATTTTTATGAAATTATAGAGTAAAAAAACAAAAGCCATTAAAAATAATTATTGACTTATATTATTTTATTACTATACTTGAATATTAGATTGTTGTTTTTATAACAAATAAGGTTTTATTATCCGGGGGTAAAGAAGAATGACGAAGAACAAATTCCTGTATATTTTAATGATGCTTCTTTTCTGCGGCCTTTTTATCTATTCAGCCTGTGAAACGGATAAGGGGAGCAATGACCCGGGGACGATACCGGTCAGCCCGACACCTCCTGCTGTCCCGGCGATACTTAATATCAATTACCTTTTTTCCGGAACTGCTATTACTACCAATCAACCGCTGGTCCTTCATATTTACAATAATAAGAACAATATGACCAATCAGAGCAATCCTCTTTTTGTCCATTCCACTATTGACACCAATGATTCGATTACTGTTCAAAATATTCCGGCCGGCACATATTATATCCTGATATGGCGGGACGGAAATGTACTGGGAACGCTCGAGACCTGTGAGCGGTACCTGATCTGGACAAATTTCGGCTGGTGGCCGGGACAATCGGTCGATGCCACTCCTATTGTTGTTCCTGCAGGGACTACCATAAATGCTGATGTGAACGTAAAGTTCAATAATTTTAAATTATGGGGTAACTGCCCTCAGTAGTTAAAAGACCCGGTGACATGTTTATATTCTGGGAACGATTGCTATATACCTGATCAAAAGATCAAAACCGAAAAAGTTAAAAGTTGAAATACAATACTTTTTTTCAGAGGAACGAATAAATGTCCAGATCTAAAATATTATTTATTACTGCTTTTTTACTGATCGCTTTTATTTTTTTCTTTACCCGGGATGCCCATGTCTCGATAACTCACCTTGAAAAGATCTCCCTCTCGGAAGTGATCAAAAGATCAAGTTACATTCTGGTAGTTGAAAAGCAGTCTCCTTTTGAGGTGATAAAAAAGATCAAGATACATAAGGATACTAAAAAATATCCGCCTTTTGAGCATGCGGTTTTTTATTTTCAGGTCATAGAGGAACTGTACAATAAGGATACTCAATCGCTGAAAAATGAAAAGATCAAGGTATTGCCTCCCGATCTCAAGGACCGGCTGTACCTGCATAAAAAGTATTATCTGGAAGGGAGCAGTAAATCCCCGATCTATCTGAACTATGAAACAAAAGCGGATTTTTATAAATCAAAAAAGCTTATCATATTTCTTGGATCTAAAGAAGACGGTTCTTATCTGATGACCGTAAGCGGCGGCTACGAGAAGATATCCAAAAAGAAAAAGATCATCAGCCTGATAAAAAAATTAAAATAAGAGTGGGGCCGTGAAATACTCCTTTGCCTTGACATTCTCCATCTTTTTATTAAATTGAATTCATTAATAATTTCTGCAGGAACAGATCATGCAAAAAACATGGGAAGAGAGACATACTATAAAAACATTTGATGTGGATTTTAACCGGAAATTAAAGCTGAATGCCTTATTTAAATATTTTCAGGAGATCGCATCCAATCATGCAGAGCATCTTGGCTGGGGATATGAAGCTCTGCAGAAAAAAGGATTTTTCTGGCTCCTCTCCAGGATGAAGATCAATGTCAAGAGACTGCCTGAGTGGAAAGAAGATGTTGTGATTCAGACCTGGCCGAAGGGTGTGGAAAGGCTTTTTGCCTTGAGAGATTTTCTAATAATGGATAAAGAAAAAAGGGTAATAGTTGAAGCCTCATCTGTCTGGATACTTTATGATATTAAGGCATCCCGGCCTGCAAGGGTGGAAAAATTCATCAAAGATCCTGGTCTTTTTTCAAGCAGACATGCCGTCAATGAGGTGCCGGGCAGGATCGAACCCTCCGATGAATTGGAGACCGTTAATGAAAAAAAGGTCGTATACAGCGATATTGACGTGAATGAACATGTGAACAACACCAGGTACCTTGAATGGATCCAGGATAGTTTTGATAGAGAAATGTTTCAGAAACAGAATATACAGAGCCTGCAGGTAAATTTTTTGAAAGAAGTACGGTATTCTGATACCGTTCTGATCAAAAAAAGTCAGGACAGGGATGGCCTGACCATGATACAGATGGAAGATAAAGAGAGTGGTTCTGTCATTCTCCGGTCTGCTGTGCAGTGGAAATGAAAATGTGACAAGCTGTGTACGGTTCAAGTACCCGGTCTTAAGGGTCTGTTGCCCAAATGGATATTATTATTAAATAGTGGTAGTCGCAAGCTTTAGCTTGCGTTTAATTACATTATTGAATCATTTCGCAGGCTAAAGCCTGCGGCT
>JAHITG010000345.1 GCA_018817865.1 Spirochaetota bacterium | reverse complement strand
TCTTCGTTAATAAACTGCTTTTCTTCTTCCAAGGTTTTTAATTTTTCAAGTTCCGTAGTTGCCATTTCTTCAGGAGTTTCCGGTAACAGAGCAGGCTGTTCTATGCCCGTTTTCAATGCCGTAGATTTTTGGTTAGCCTTGTTCCAGATGTCTGTTAGTTGGGATTTGGGAATGAATATTTCTGTATTATCAGGAAAATAAAGACCCGAATATCCTTTCTCTTTCATAAAATCACTAATTTGTTCTGCTAAATCATAACTATTTCTTTCAAGTTCTGGTTTTATTTCATTTAATACACCAAATTCTTTGTCAATTTTACTAAATATTTCTGGATGTTTTTGAACTAACTCTTCCTCCCAATCTCCCGTTACCTTTTCGTACAATTTATCCCTATTGATAAATCTCTTCATCCCTATATCTTTTGTAATAGTTTCTCTTCCAACCCCAGATTGCTCACCATAACCAACCGCTGTTGATTTGTCAGTCGTAAAGAATTGTCCTTCTGTTCCAGATTTTTGTCCACGATACATTTTTGAATTATCTGGCAATACTACTTCATCTGCACCACTTTTAATTGCCTCCTCTGCACTCTTATACTTCTTCGCTTCTGCTTCTAGTCCTAGCTCTGGTACCGGAGCAGGCTGTTCTATGCCCGGTCTTTGACTCGGTTGTCCTTCGGGACCTTTTACCCCCACTAACCTTGATTCTTTAAAACTCCCTTGTAAATTATTATAAATTTCCTGACTTTTACTTAAAGTAAAATCAGTAAGTAATCCACTTACCATAGCCGCATCTTCCTGACTTACACCTTCTTCGATTAATTTATTATTAATCATTTCCTTTACTGACGTACTATCCATTTGTGGACCGGTTGCTCCTAACACTCCTGCTCCTGCTGTAACTCCACCACTTAATATTCCACCAATAATTCCACTTTTTAATACCCCGTCTAAAATTGATTGAGTTTTATTTACTCCCATTTTGTATACAAGATTCTGCCATACTTGCTGTACCGCCTCCTGTCCAGCTTCAACTAAAAACCCTTGAAAAGACTTTACTATTGTAGGAGCCAGGGTACTACTTATATTTTTAAATAAGAAATCCAATCCGGCTTTTTCCAATACATACGTACCAGCTCCACTAACAATAGAAATGGCTAAAGCATCTTCAGGTGATTTACCCTCGTTACGTGCATTATTGTATACATCTGAAGTTTCAAGTGATGTTAATAACGCTGCTGCCAATGAAGGATTCTTTGTTAAATATACTGTTCCCATTGCAAGTGCTAATGATCCTGCTCCATTAGCAAAATCATAAAGAGTTCGTTGAGTTTTACTATCAATCGTTGACGCTATCTTAGATTGTTTCATTGACAACCTGTCTATCCCTTTTACAATTTTATCTAAGAATTGTTTTGATTCTTTAGTTTGAGTACCCATGCCAAAATCCTGTTCACCTGCTGAACGAGCTATTGTTAATCCTGTTTTTAATGTTTGTATTAATAAACTTTCACCAGCTTTTACAGTTGTTTCAGCGGTTTTCATTCCTGGTGCTGTTCCTATTTTATACATAGCTTTCCCCATTTCTTGTTCTTCAGGAGTTATCCCTTTCAATTCTGTTGGTACTCCTATTTTTCCATAAGCTTTTTCTGCCTGCATTTGTGGAGTTATTTTTCCTGCCATTCTCATAGCTCCTACCGCTTTTTCTGCCGGTGTAATTGATTTTAATTCTGTCGGTTTAAAGGTACTGGAAATCATATTTAATCTTTCCTCCTGACTTTTTTGTAACGACTTATATGCCATGCTAACTACATTGCCCGTAACAGATATTTTAGGTCTGACACCGATAGCAGGGTCGTCATTTGGATTAAAATCTGTCACAGGGGCGGAAGCCGCTGATTTTCTGATAAAATCTGTTAAAGGTTCAGGTTTTTGAGTTTTTAACGCTTGTTGTCTTATAAAATCTGTTACTGTCATTATAAATATTGTTTAATTAATTTATAAATTACCTCTGCTTGATAATCTGTTAAATCCATTCCTTTTTGCTCTTTTATTAAACTTTTAATTTTAAGTTTTATAACAGATTCATTAGCATTTTTCCCCGCTTCTTCTTTTACATCTTTGGCTAAAGCTTCATAATTACCTGTAAAAACAAAATCATCTATTCCTTTCATTTCTCTTTGTTGTTGCGGTGTTGCTCCTTCAAAAAGTTTTTTATAAATTGTATTTAAAGGTGCAGGTAAATCTTCAAATGTTTTACCGGATTTTTCTATACTTTCCCCTAACTGCTTTACACTTTCCATAACTTCAGGAGTTTTTATCATTTTATCAAATAAAGTTTGATAATAATCCGTTTCTTCCGTTTTAAGATTTGGCTGTTGTTCTATCTTAGTTTTAATTTCTGGACCTGTCGATTCACCATTTTTATATTCTTGAATAT
>JAHITG010000344.1 GCA_018817865.1 Spirochaetota bacterium | reverse complement strand
TTGGTAATAATATAGGCGTTGATCTCAAAGTAGTTGAAATTTTTACCTACGATCACTTTTATAATTTCCATACCGCAGTAATCTATATAAATATAAACGAACGTCCATAATTATTATTAAAGTTCTCCTTATCTATATGTCAAGTCCTTTTCTTCAATGCAAATCATCGACCCCGAATTCATTGCTAAATGTATTCGGGGTTGAAGAAGTAAGGATAAATCATAAAAATACATAGAAAAATGCATTTTTATGATTTTCTGACCAACTCTTCTTCAAGAAAGTAAAGTTAAGAATTAAAAATGCATATAATGCATTTTTAATTCTTTTCGATCTACCCTTTCCTAAAAAAATAATTGACATTTAATAATTATTAATTACATTAACTATTGATTTATTTATAAATTAAGGAGTAACTTCATGGGAAAAGGCGATGTCATAAATAGTGTTATTGGCGAAGGATCGGTTTTTGAGGGAAAATTCTATATTCAAGGATCTCTGGAGATCAATGGGAAATTCGAAGGTGAGATCAGGACAGATAATCAGATCATAATAGGCGAGACCGGAAAGGTAAGGACGAATATTATAGCAAAAAAAGTCGTAGTAGGCGGTACCTTGATAGGAAACATTAAAGCGGATGAAGAAGTATTACTTCTTGAAACCGGAAGGATCCTGGGTGATATTCTGACCCCGATCTTAAACCTGGAAAAAGGTGTTGTAATACAGGGAAGGATCGTGATCACGGGTGGACAAAAGAAAGAGACCAAGAAAATTGTAGAAGAGTCTTATTCAACAGGCCCTGTTATGCCGGCAATGACAAGAAGAGTAAACGGGGATAAAGAGGGTGATAAAGAAAGTGGAAAAGCAAGTGCAAAAAATAAAGAATAGATGATCTTAACTCACTTCAAGTGGAATTAAGACGGGATATTATTAGTAACCATTTTATAAAAAATATATTTATTGTTATTACAATTCAGGAGGGTGCTCAATTGAAATTGAAATTGAAATTAAAATTATTTATATTTATTATTCTGTCAATCGTGTTCATCTTTGGTTTAAATGCTTCAAAGATACAGGCAGATACCAATACATCGTCTTTGGCGACAAATCAACAATTATCCATTCATGATGCGCATGCATATCCTAATCCATTTGATAATGAAAGGCAGGTTGCGAAGATCAAATTCAAGATCCATGTAAAAAAAATGATCAATGATGTCTCTATTGCTGTTATTATTTATGATTTTAACGGAAAGAAGGTATGGACAAAACGGGGAGGCCCGATAAATTTAAATACAGGATATAATGATGTGGAAGTACAGTGGGGTGGAGATAATGACATGGGTGACAGAGTAGCTAATGGTCTCTATTTTGCAAAAATTATTATTGAAGGATCAAATACAAAAATTAAAGTAGTGAAAATACTTGTAAAATAATTCGAGGAGTTAAATTAAATGAAAAAAATTATAGTACTGATCGTTTTGATGATGATCTGCCCTTTGATCTTAACTGCTGAACAGGATGAGCTGTTCCGGTATCGCGGTAATTCCGGTAATGGAGCGGATTTTATAAATTCTATTTTCAATCCTTATGGCGCTTCTGTGGGAGGGATCTTAACTATTTTTGGTAACACTGCGGATGCAGTCTTCTGGAATCCGGCAGGATTAACGCAGATCGAGAATGCACAGCTTCAGTTCAGCGGTGCACAATTGAGCTATGACAGAGTGGTCAGCTATGCGAGTTTTGCAAAGCCATACGGTGAAGATAATGAAAATGCATTTGCTGTTACTGTGCTGGGGTCTTATGTGGATGATATAGCCGGTTATGATGAATATGATAACTATTTAAAGAAGTTCACTTATACCGGTGGAGGATTGATCCTCTCTTTTGCAAAGCCCATGTCCATGGTTAAATTCGGTGTGAATTTAAAAGTATTGAATGAAGTGATCGACGAAGATTATGCATGGGGTGGAGCAATGGATTTTGGATTTCTTATTACTCCTCCATTACCTGTTTTTCTGGGTATAAACATAAAGAATTTACCGGGTTTCATTAAATGGGACAAGGAGAAAGAGGTCTATTCGATAGGATCAGGTTATCAGATCGGTTTTGGATATAAAAGCCTTACAGACAGTATGAAGATCGGGCTGGTCTTCTCAAAAGACCAGGGTGATGAAGAGGTCAGCGTTAATATAGGAGGGGAGGTAAGCCTGGCTACCGTTTTGGCACTAAGATTTGGTTTTTTAAAGGGTAATTTTGGTGGTGGATTGGGTATTGATCTTGGATTCCTGAATATTGATTATGCTTTTTATAATGAACAATTCATAGAACTGAATAACTCAGCTCATATGATATCTACCAGATTTAATTTTTAATTAACTGATGTGTCTGTACAAGTATCCTGTTATTCTGATTTCAAATAATATATGAAAATAGGTAGAGTCACCTCCAAGATAGTATCTACTATTAAACATCCTGCTTATCAGAATAAACCGATCTACATGGTTCAACCCCTCAATGAAAAACTTATTCCTGATGGAAATCCGTGGGTAGCTGTCGATTATGTAAGCTCTCAAATAGGCGACCTGGTTCTTTTCGGGGGTGCTCCCGGTGTAGCTAAAGAGGTGTTTGACCTTGAGCTTGCTCCTATCAGAAGCCTGATCGTGGCAATTATTGACATCATAGAAGTTGATGGAAGTATCGTTTACAATAAGGCTTCCTGAAGCAGCAGGGTTATTCTTTATTATTCTCTCTTTTTATTTAATAATTCATATAATTTGAAATTACTTATAATATAAGTAGCAGAGTGACCTAATGCAGCGAATAATCCAGCCAACCCGTCTAAAAACCCAAGCTTTAAAAAATATTTTTTAATGAACATGAAATTTGATCTGAAAAATATAAAAAAAAGAAGTTTGATCATGTTTGTTCTTACCCCGGCGTCAAACCAGAATTTTGACTGGAAGGAAGTATAGAAGTTTAACTTTTGAATATACTCTTTAATACTACTGTACGGATAGTGATTAAAGGGGGAGTTAAGCTTTCCTGTCTTCCCTTTAACATGAAGTTTTTCATGAACATGCCGGTTGGGGAATTCAGCTTTATCCTTTTTAAAGAGCCTCACCTGATAATCCGGATAATTCCCTCCATGTTTTAAAAATCTAAAGATATAAAAATTTTTTCTGGGGATCTTAAAGGCATTACAGTCCTGATCATTTTTAAGCACGGAGAGGATCTCCCGTTTTAAGGAAGGAGTGACCTGTTCATCCGGGTCAATGTAGAATACCCATTTGTTTTTAGTTTTTGAGATCCCGAAACTTTTATTTATATTTAAATTCGCATCATTCTTGCGATGGAAGATTTTCTTTGTATATTTTTTTGCAATCGGGACAGTCCTGTCAGTAGAAGCGCAGTCAATCAGAATTATCTCATCAGCCCACTTGATGCTCTGCATGCACCTTCCAATATTCTGTTCTTCATTGTGGGCAATGAGTGAGAAAGATATTTTTTCCTGTTTCTTCATCCCTTATTTAAAAAAATCAAGAATTGTGTTAATAACCATATCCTGTTCTTCCTCTTTCATCTCGGGGAACATGGGAAGGCTGAATACATCATTGGATACTTTTTCACTTATTGGAAGATCATTCTCTTTTAATCCGAGATATTTAAAGCATTCCTGTAAGTGAAGAGGTTTCTGATAATGGATCGCTGTCGGAATTCCATTCTCTGACAGGTGTTTTATCAGATCATCCCGTTTTTCGGTTCTGATCGTGTATTGATTGTATACGGCTTTATTGTCATCCCTGATAACAGGAGTCGTTACATGGTCTTTTAAATGCTTGGTATATCTTTCAGCGAGTCGTATGCGGTTATCTATCCAGGTATTCAGATGTTTCAGCTTTACGATCAGAATAGCTGCCTGTAATGTGTCCAGACGACCGTTTATTCCAAGTTCAGAATGCTCATATTTAATTGAAGATCCGTGTTGCCTCAGCATTTTTATCTTTTTAGCATATTCCTCGTTGTTCGTAATGACCATCCCGCCATCGCCATATCCACCCAGGTTCTTTGACGGGAAGAAACTGAGCGCACTGAAGTCTCCGATACTGCATGCTTTCTTATTTTTATATTCAGCTCCTATTGCCTGACAGGCATCCTCTATTACCGTAAGATCATGTTTTTTTGCCAGATCCATGATCTCATCCATGTCAGACATCTGGCCGAATAGATGGACCGGTATAATAGCTTTTGTCCTATCGGTGATCTTTTCTTCTATTTTTTTCACATCGATGTTGTATGTTGTTTCATCTATATCTACAAAGACAGGTTTGGCTTTTAGAAGTGCAATTACTTCCGCCGTAGCAATAAAAGTAAAAGGAGTCGTGATAACTTCATCTCCGGGCTGGATGTCGATAGCCATTAACGGCAATAAAAGAGCATCGGTGCCTGAAGCAACACCGATCCCGAACTTGCTGTCGCAGTATTTGGCAACTTCTTCTTCAAGTTTTGATACCTGCGGTCCGTTAATAAATGCTGAGCTCTCCAAAACCTCTTTTACAGCTTTTTCGATCTCTTTTTCAATATTTTTATACTGCCTCTTCAGGTCAGTAAAATTTAATTTGAATTGTGACATGATAACTCCTTATATAAAATAAAATGCTTTATAATAGAAATAAATTATAATATAAAGTCAATATTTTTATGGTTTATTATTTGAAATTTTAATTTAAAAAATTATACTTGAAGACTATGATTATGGTATTATTAAAAGTTAAAGTTGTACTGCTGGCTGTTGTTTTTTTTTTATCATCAATGTTTTTTATTGATGCAGATAAAAATCCTGATAGGACGCAGTCCTGCCTTCCGGGGATCCAATATTATGCTGAAGCTAATTATAAGAAAGCACTGCTTTACTTGAGAGGATGTACCCGTGATCCGGGTTTTATAGATTATTTAAAATGCAGATCCTATTATGAAATTAATAACTTTTCTTCTGTCACTTTGTTTAACCACTCGGCTGTTCATGATCCGTTCCTTGATAATATGAAACGGATATATATTGCGCGGGCCTATTTGGAACTGGGTGATCCGACTAATGCGATACAAACAGCTGATAGCATATCTTCAAAGAACATATACATCAATATTTTTAAAAATAAAATACTGGGTGATGCCTATTTCAGAAATGAGGAGTTTAAAAATGCTGCTGTCCATTATTCTGCTGTCTTACAAAAAACAGGGTACTGGAAGTCTCACCAGATCCGCCTTCCTTTTATGGAAAAGAATGTAAGTGAGAAGCTTTTTTTAAATCTTTTTCGTTGTTACAGTATTCTGGAAGACCGTAATAACAGCTTGAATACTTTTTACCGGTATTTTGATCATGTAAGAACGCAGCGGTCCAGAAAGAGTGTACTTCTGAAGATCCATAACATGATCAATACTAATTTTTCAGATATATCTCATAGGATACTGTTTCAATTCGCACAATCTCTGTTTTATTTTGGGAAAAAAGATATCTCTGAAAAATATTTCAGTTTTATTGCTGGACGTGATGAAAAGGACACTTTCAAATTAAAAGCATATTACTTTTTGGCCCTAGTTCATAAAAATGACGATATGCTCTTTATAAAGTATACTGATGAAATACTCCGGATCTTTGAAAGATCTGATACGGCATTATTTTATTATGCAAGGGCACATTATCATGCCGGCAGAATTGACGAAGCTAAAAAGTATTATGATCAATTGATCAACTCGAGTAATGATCCAAACATCATCAAGAAGTGCTATTATGACCTGGTCAGCTATTATCGATCTCACAAGGAGTATGAAGAGTATGTCAGTAAGTTCTATGAAATGTTCAAGACAGACATTACCGCTTCAAAACTATTTTTTAATACGGCTTTAAGAAAATTAAATAATGGATATATCGATGATGCCATCAGGATGCTTTCAATATTAAAAGGAAACAGATTTTTTTATTGCCAAAGTCTTTATTTTTTAGGAAAGATCCATTATGAACAGGGTCGGTTTGAAGAAGCATATAACCTTTTCTTTGACCTGATCTCTAAAGATCCGACTGATTACTATCTGGTCAATACATTAGATTACTTCCGAATATTAAAGAATGATAAGATAATAACCACTCTTATAAAGAGAGCAGAGACGTTCAGTTCTGACGAATTAAAATATGATATGCTCCGTTATCTGATACTTGGTAAGAACAAATATAAGGAGAATGTTTTTAAATTGATTGGAAAAAAGAGAAATATCAAGCATCTTGTGTTCGGAAAGGATGTTATAAGTTTAAAAAGAGACAGGCTGTTGAAAAGGTATCTCTTTTTCAGGCGGAATGGTCTTTATGATGAGGCACATCTTATTTATAAAGAATTATATCGAAAGTATGATAAGAAGCTGGATCTTTATTACAGCCTGCTTGCTTATTCCGTAAAGAATGACCTTTTAAGTGACAGTCTTAAATTTCGAATGAATATTCTGTATAAACTAAAGCTGATGCCTTATCTTATCTGCTTTGATGATGAATATTTGAGATATTACTATCCTGATCATTTTAGGAATATAATTGAAAAACCGGCTAATAAAAAAAAGTACAGTGTTGAACCCATGCTTCTTTATTCTCTAATAAGGGCTGAGAGCCTTTTTGATAAGAGGGCTTTATCCCCGGCTAAAGCATACGGGTTGTTCCAGATCATAGAGCCGACCGCTAAAGTAGTAATAAAAAATGCCCGTATAAAAACAGATGATACACTTTATAATGTAAAGATCAATATTCGATTAGGTATGATTCTTCTGCACTCTCTTTTAAAGAGGTATGATAATAATCCTGTTTTTGCTTTAAGTGCTTATAATGCCGGCCGCGGAAGGATCAAAAAATGGAGGGAGAATACAACCTTTAATGAGAAGTATCCTGAGGCGTTTATTGAACTTATTCCCTTTCAGGAAACAAGGGATTATATAAAAAAGATACTGGCTTTTCAATATTTTTATTTGAAACTGAAATAGTATAGACCTTTTTTTATATCTCCTGAATGATCATTTGTTATGAACTTGATATCTTTTTATGATCTTTTTATAAAGCAGTATAAGATCATTGATTATGATCCTGTTATCAAATTTTTTAACATAGTTGCTGATGTTCTTTACAAGTTCGCTCCTGCTGAAATCTTCCTTCAGATAAAATGTGAGCTCTTTAATAAAATCCGTATCTCTTTTAACAGGACTTATGCCAAGACTCTTTTTAACAGGCAGGACCGCTTTTGTTCCCCGTTCATAGAAGGAGATTATTGGCAGATTGTTCAGCATTGCTTCAATAAGTACCAGGCCTTGAGTTTCTGTTTTGGACGGGAAGACGAAAAGATCTCCTGTTTTGTATATCCCGTGGATCTTTTTATACTCAACAAACCCGGTCATCTTGATATATCGGGAAAGATTGTTTTTCTTAATATATTTTAAAAGGGGTTGAAATTCAGGCCCACTTCCGGTCAGTATCATATACAGGTTATTGTGTTTTGCTTGCTTCGTAATCGAAACAAACAGTTTTTTGAATACATCGATCAGGAAGTAAAGGTTCTTTTCTTTAGCGATCCTTCCTACATACAAAAGTACTTTTGCTTTTTCGGGTATCCTTAGTTTTTTCCGCCAGTCCATGCTTTTTTTTATTTTAAAAGCAGCCAGATCATAACCGGACGGAACAACGGAAATATCTGATTCAATATTATAACTCTGTAGTACCTTCTTCATGAAAGATGAAGGGGCAATGACGTGATCCATTTGGTTGCAGTACCATTTTGAATAAAGCTGAACGATTATTTTACCCGGTTTTTTCGGGATCTTAACATAGTGCATATACTCTTCAAAGTATGTATGATAGGTATGGACAATCGGAATTTTCAAAATACGGGAGAGCATGATAGCATATGTTCCCAGTTGAAAGGGGGTATGTGTATGTATGATATCTATTTTAAGCTTCCTTATTTTGTACAGGTTTTTTAATGAAAACAAAGAGGGTATCTTGTATTCCGAGAATAAAGGATTGGGCAGGACAGGGATGGTAAAAATGTCTTTATCCTTATATTTTTTCAATTTAGGCACTAAAAGTGTAATGTTGTTTAGTTTTAATTTTAGCGAGCGGCGCTGGATCTCTAATGCTGTTACCAGGCCATTTATTTGAGGTTTATAAGTATCTGATACTAATAGTATATTCATGATCTTAAATGATAAGATCAAATTTTTTCAGTATTTTTTTATGATTCTTGTTCCCGATAGAAGCAATGATCACTTTATAGTCATCCGGGAAAACAAGATTAATTGCGTTTTCAACATCCTCTGAACGAACCATTTCGATCTTTTTAATTATTTCATCAAATGTAAAATGCTTCTCATAATAGATCTCCTGTCTTGCCAGGTTGTTCATATGTGTATTGATGTTCTCATAAGCCAGGGCCAGATTTCCTTTTAAATGTTCCTTGGCATTACTGATCTCTTTTTGTGTGAACTTATCTTTCTTTATTTTAGATATCTCCTCTAAGATCGCCTTTAATGCTTTTTCAAAGGACTGGATACCTGTACCTGTATAGATGCCAAAAAGGCCTGCTTCCCGATACAAGGAGTTAAAAGAGTAAATAGAATAACAGAGACCCATGGATTCACGGATCTTCTGGAAAAGCCTTGAACTCATTGTCGACCCGAATATGGCATTAAAAATATAAAGGGCATATCTTAAATTATCCGTGATCTTAATACTGGGGAATCCAAGACAGAAGTGAACCTGAGCAAGATCCTTTGCCATGATTATATCTTTGGACTTGATCTGTCCCGCAAATCTCTTTTCTGCAGGTCTTGGCAGATGTTTTTTATCTAAGAATTTACTTCTGATCAGATACTCTTTGATCTTATCATGATCGACATTACCCGCTGCCGTAACTATGGTGTTTTCCGGATAGTAGTGTCTGTTATAGAAGGTTTTTATTTTTTCTTTTGTGATCTTACGGATATTTTTTTTTCTTCCAAGTATGGGATTACTGATGGGATGGCCGAAGAGCATGGCTTCGGTCAGATTATCCTGTACCTGTTCAAGGGGAGTATCTTCATACATCTTGATCTCTTCAAGAATGACCTGTTTCTCTTTTTCGATCTCCTGGCTGTCAAATACCGAATTATCAATTATATCGGTTAAGATATCCATGGCAAGATCAATTTTGCTGTCTATGATATTGATAAAGTAAGTGGTATATTCTTTTGATGTGGCAGCATTGATATACGCTCCTGCAGCATCAATCTCTTGAGCGATCATTTCAGGTGACCTCTTTTTGGTTCCTTTAAAGATCATATGCTCAAGAAAATGAGCGTATCCGTTCTCTTTCTCTGCTTCCTCAATACTGCCGGTCTTCAGCCAGAACCCCACTGAAATAGCGTGGGAGCTCGAAATATGTTCTGTTAACAGTGTTATTCCATTTTTTAAGACTGATTTTTTCATAACTTCTTTAATTATTAATTTTGGTTTTACATTATCCTTATATTTACTCTTCGGCGTCTTTCATGCTTAAGTTTATTCTTCCCATCCGGTCAACTTCAACAACCTTTACCCTTACTTCCTGGTCTATCTTCAGCACATCTGCCACTTTATTGACCCTTTCTTTTGCGATCTTTGATATGTGAACAAGTCCCTCTTTTTTCCCGGGTATCCCGACAAATGCTCCAAAATCCATGATCCTCTTTACCACACCTTTATATGTTTTCCCAACCTCGACATCCATTGTTATTTCTTTTATTGTTTCTTCTGCTTTTTCCACTCCCTTTATATCTGTACCCGAGATAGTCGCAGTACCCTGATCTCCTTCATCATTTATGTTGATGTTTGTTTGAGTCTTTGCGATAATATCTTTGATCATGGATCCGCCCGGTCCTATTACAAGTGCAATCTTATCTTTGGGAATTTTAACTATCCTGATCTTTGGTGCAAATTCAGATACCTCTTTTTCAGGAGCGGAAATTGTTCGATCCATTTTTTCGAGGATTGAAAGCCTTGCTTCTTTTGCCTGGGCAAGGGCTTTTTTCATGATATCAAAGGTAATAGAGTCGATCTTGATATCCATCTGAAAAGCGGTAATACCGTTTTTCGTACCGGCTACTTTGAAATCCATATCACCCAGATGATCTTCTTCACCCAGGATGTCTGTTAATACGGCATATTTTT
>JAHITG010000343.1 GCA_018817865.1 Spirochaetota bacterium | reverse complement strand
AGACGGGACGTATTGATTATGACTTGCTTGAAAAGATCGCACTGGAGCATAAACCTAAAATGATCGTTGCCGGTGCTTCTGCTTACCCGCGCATTCTGGAATTTGATAAATTTGCAGAAGTAGCCAGGAAGATCGATGCTTTCCTTATGGTAGACATGGCGCACATCGCCGGCCTTGTTGCAGCAGGAGAACATCCTTCTCCTGTCCCTCATTCTGATTTTGTAACCTCTACCACGCATAAGACCCTTCGGGGACCCAGGGGAGGACTCATCTTATGCCGGGAAAAATATAAAAAACAGATCAATAAGACGGTCTTTCCGGGAATTCAGGGCGGACCTTTGATGCATATTATCGCTGCAAAAGCGGTAGCTTTTAAAGAAGCATTAACCGATGAATTTAAAGTATATCAGAAACAGATCATTAAAAACGCCTCAAAACTGGCTGAGGCTCTGAAGAAAAAAGGGTTTAACCTTGTTTCAGGCGGAACAGATAACCATCTTATGCTCCTGGACTTGAGGAATAAAAAGATCACAGGCAAGGAAGCTGAAGGAAGCCTGGAAAAAGCCGGTATTATCGTAAACAAGAATATGGTTCCTTTTGATGACCAGCCTCCGGCCATAACAAGCGGTGTCAGAATAGGAACACCTTCTGTTACTACCAGGGGTATGAAGGAAAGTGAGATGGAGCTGATCGCTGAACTGATCGATGAGGTTGTACAGAACCATAATGATGATCCAAAACTGAAAAAAATTGATGCTAAGGTACTGGAATTATGCGAAAAATTCCCTTTATATAAGAACCGAAGAGAGGAATACCTGCGTGTTTAAAAAGTATATCGGAATAGATATCGATGGCGTGATCGGTGACAGCGACAAGATATTTCGAAAGCACATTAACAAGCATTTTGACGTTAATCTAAAACGGGAAGACATCGTTCACTTCTATTACGACAAGGTAATGGGGATCCCTGAAAAACAGATGAAAAAATTCTGGGATGAATTCACGGAAAAGAGATATTGGATGGATATTCCTTTACTTCAATCCGTAAAAAGCAGTATTGATTATTTAAGTGAAAAATACAGCATCCTCATAATTACTTCAAGAAATAACAGATTAAGAGATATTACAGAAGAATGGCTTAATAAAAACAGGATAAAACACGAAAAGCTGATCCTTCTGGAGAGACAAGAGAATAAATTAACCAGGGTCCTCCAGGAAAATTATGATCTGAGCGCCATAATAGAAGACAGGCTTGATGTGGCAGAAGCTTTCAGCCGTGAGGGGATAAAGGCGATCCTGTTCAATTACCAGTGGAATAAGAATCCAAAAAAGGACCATAAAAACATTATACGGGTCAACGGGTGGAGAGAAGTATTACACTACCTTTAAAATAAATTATTAATAGAAATATCATTATTTTATAATAAATTTACTGTACGGCATAATAATATTTACCGTATCGAGGTCTTAAGTTATATGATAAAAAAGAGTATAAAAACGATCACCTGTGCTTTTCTGATCATTGGTTCCTTTACACTGCCGGCACTCCATGCAAAAGATGATATCATGGATTTCAATAAGATAAGGCCGGGGATGAAAGGATACGGACTCACCGTCTTTAAAGGGATCAAAATTGAGCGGTTTGAAGTGGAAGTGATATCCGTATTAAAGAATATGCGCCCGCGCACCGGGCTTATACTCGTCAGATTAAAGTCAGATGTGACGGATAAAGCCGGTGTAATAGCCGGAATGAGCGGAAGCCCCATCTATATTAACGGTAAACTGGCAGGGGCCCTTGCTTTTTCATGGGCCTTTTCAAAAGAACCGATCGCAGGGATCACACCGATCGGGGATATGCTGAAGATATTTGATCTGAAAAGTCCGGATTCCTCTTTTTATAATGTAGAACCAAATTATGAAAAAGCCGGAATTAAAAATGAAAATAATTCAGTAAAGATGATCCAGACCCCCCTTATCTTTCAGGGCGGGTCACAGGAACTTTTAAATATATTCAGTGATGATCTTAAAAAAATGAATTTTTTCCCTGTCAATGGGGGCGGTAACGGCGATGATTTTTATGAAGTCCCGGAAAAGTTTCAACCCGGTTCAGCCGTAGGTGTTAATCTGATATCAGGTGATCTTAATGTCAGCGGGATCGGGACTGTTACCTATGTAGATAAAGACAAAATATTAATATTCGGCCATCCCATGTTCTACAGCGGCCGGTCAGACCTCCCTCTCGCACACGCATATATCCACACTGTGATGCCCAGTATGATGGTTTCATTCAAGATGGGCACTTCCACCAGGATCGTCGGAAAGGTTTTTCAGGATCAGCTTGCCGGCCTTGCAGGGACATTAAAAGAAAAAGCTCAAATGATCCCCGTGAACATCAAACTGGATTATTTCAAGAACCAGAATGAATTCAACTATAATATTATCCGCAGTTATTTCTTTCTGCCGAAATTTTTAACGATCGCTCTTTTTTATTCGATTGAGCAGGTAGGCGGTTGGCTGGAGAAGAACACCCTGAACTTCAATTTTGAAATCATTTTTGATAATAATAAAGTTATTTCTCTCCAGAATTCATTTGCGTCCTTGTCAACTTCGGAAAGCATAATAAACAGCATGAAATATCTTTTAAACCCCCTTTCCAACCTGATGATAAACAAATTCAAAAATGTAAGGATCAAAGATATCAAAGTAAAGATCAAAATAGATAATAAGATCAAGATCGCTGAGATCATATCGGTAAAAGCCATGAAAAAAGAATACGAACCGGGTGAAACATTGAACTTGAAAGTAAAACTTAAACCGTATAAGGGAGAACCTTTTGATAAAAAGATCTCCATAAAATTACCCATTAACCTTCCTCAAAAGAAGATCTCCCTCTTTGTTTCTTCTGACCAGGACAGACAGTATATTGATTTTATGCTTTCTCCCTATAAATTCCAGCCGCAGGATTTCAAACAGCTGGTCACTCTTTACAATGAACTGGCAAAATCCACTGACCTGTCCGTATGGACTTTCCTGCGGGATAAAAGCATAATAGCAAAGGGAGAAGTGATGGACAACCTTCCCGCATCCTATTATTCCCTCCTTCAGAATTCCCTTGAAAGCGGGATGGAAAAAAGTGTAATGCAGATCAAGAACAGGATCAAGACCGATCACGTGATAACAGGAGCTGCAACAGTGGCCATTGAAGTAAAGAAAAAACTTCATGACCAAAATAAATTTAAATAAGGCATCAATGTGGAGGAAAAGATGAAATATAAATTCATTATTATGATCTTATCTTTACTGCTTATCACCGGTTTTCTGTATTCTGCAGGAACATTCAACTGGACCCTCGACAATTACCTTGAATTTAATAAAGGTAAACTGATAGGAGTGAAGCTGAGCGAGGAAGGGCTCCTGACTTTGGCTCCACAATTTAAAAAACTTGAAGAACTGGATGATATGTTTATATGGGACATTAAAGAGGACAGCAAGGGAAATATTTATGTCGCTACCGGGAACGATGGCCTCATTTATAAGATCAGCTCAGGAGGAAAGATCAAACCATTCTTCAAGACCTCCTCGATCGCAGCGTTCAAGCTTCTGATCGATAAGGATGATAATATTTATGCATCAACCATAACCAAAGGATTAATTTATAAGATCGATCCTAACGGGAAAGGGACGATCTTTAACACATTTGATGGTGATTACATCTGGGACATGAAATTCTATAAGGGGAATATACTGCTTGCAACAGGAGCACCCGGAATGCTCTTTGAACTGGACCTGAAGACAAAGAAGATGACGGACCTGGTCTTAACAAAAGAGATGCATATCACCTGTCTTGATGTTGACGATAATAATAATATTTATTTCGGAACATCAGATAAAGGCGTAGTCTATAAATTGACCGCTGATAAAAAACTGAAAGTGATCTATCAGACCGATCAAAAAGAGGTCCATGCCATCATTTATGATAAAAGATCTAAAAAAATATATGCCGGAACATCTGACAAAGAATTTGATTTTATAAATGTTAAACAACAGGATAAACTGGAGACCCCCTATAAACAGGAGACCAAAGGCCCTAACAATCTCTTTGATGACCTTAAAGATATAAAGAAGCTGAAATTGCCCGCAAATGCCGTATACGAGATAAAAGAGAATGAATCTGTCAATAAAATAATCGAATCAAAAGATTCCACTTTTTTAAGCCTCATACTGGACCATGATATTCTGTATATCGGCAGCGGGGACAGCGGTAATGTATACAGGTATACGGAAAATAAGATCGAAAAGATCGCACAGATGGATGAACAGCAGGTCCTCTGCTTTTATAGGCTAAAGGATGGAAAGATCCTTTTCGGGACCGGCAACATTGGAAACCTTTACCAGCTTGATCCTGCTTATTCTGATAAAGGAACATTTATATCAGATGTATTTGATGCTCAGGGTTGGGCATTCTGGGGAAAGATACAATGGGATATTAAAACCCCCGGAAGTACGGATGTTAACCTTCAAACGAGGTCGGGCAATGTGGAAGATGTGGATGATACATGGAGCGACTGGTCGGATAAATACAGCAATGATCAGGGAACTCAGATAAAATCACCTGCAGGAAGGTTTATTCAATTTAAATTAAACCTTTCTTCCTCGGATAAGAAAAAAACTCCTGAGGTTTATTCCGTAAAGATCCCTTATCTGATCAAGAACAGACAGCCGGAAATTCTCTCCATTAAATTTTCAGAAAAAGAGAGCGACGGCCAGGCAAAAGTCAACAATAAGGATAAAACTTATAAAAAATTCGATCTGAAAAATTTCGAGCTTAAAATTCAATGGGAAGCCAAAGATGAAGACAAGGACTCACTGGCCTACTCTATTTACGGGAAATTAAGAAATGAGAAGAACTGGATCATGATAAAAAAAGACCTCACTGACTATAAATATGTTTTTGATACCAGGATCCTTCCGGACGGTATATATTTATTCAAAGTAATTGCAGACGACCTTCCATCAAACAGTATTTCAAGCCATCTGACTGATGAAATGATCTCCAAACCCTTTATTATAGACAATACACCTCCTAAAATCAAGCTGGATCATTCAAATCAGAAAGGCAGTATGTACCTTATAAAAGGAGAAGTATTAGATGAAATATCATCGATCTCTGCCATATCATACTCAGTTGATACAAAGAAATGGGTAACGGTCTTTCCTAATGACCTGATCTTTGATTCTAAGACTGAATATTTCCAGTTTCCGTACAAATATAAAGAAGGGATCATTATTATAAAAGCGGAAGATGATT
>JAHITG010000342.1 GCA_018817865.1 Spirochaetota bacterium | reverse complement strand
GATGGTGAGGCTCGTGGTGGAGCACATGATGAACACATCATGATATGGGCTATCTTTCTACAGATTAGAAAAGATATTCCTACTTCAACGGCTAGATTCAAAACTTGGATGAGGCAGGATGCAACAGTTTAGGAGCAAATATGGCCAAAAAGCCTTTAATTCTAACTAAAAAAGAGATTTACACCTATAAGCAGGAGCTAGTCGGTACTCATGGTGCGGGTGGGGTTTATGCCACTTTACGCAAGAATCAAGAGACGTGGCAGGGATACTATGATGATACCTTTGAAGTTAATATTAAAAACCCCTATCTTGGAAAGGTCGGTCATCACCATAGAGGAGAGACCCATCTCCCACGGATTATATTCGGATACCGAGCTCTGATTCTTGAATCGAAGAACAGCCAGACTGGAGCGCTTTTCAGGAGGGATATCCCTCAGGACAACTTTACTGCCTCCGCACTGCATAATGGCAAGAAGAATGAAAAAACCGATAATAACCGGAAAAAATCTTCGCATCATATACCTCCGCGCTTAATAAACTTTTCTATTTCTTATAAGGATTTAACTTTTTAAAAGTACTCTTTTTTTTCTTGCTGTCAAGAAAAAAAATCACAAAACCATGTGCTATTTTCCAGCGCTTGACGTAAAAAGGAAAGAACCGGGACAGGTACAATACTAAAGTATTGTACCTGTCCCGGTTCTTTCCATACTGTCAAATGAAAAATAGACGGTATACCCTGTCTCTCACCAGAGTCCGGGAATCAGCCGGTACTTCACCTTCTTTATATAATTCCTGTATCCTTTCAGTTCTTTCTGCAGAGTCTTATCCTCAAGAAAAGTTCTTAAAATAAAAAGCCCTGCTGTCACTCCCGCAGGGATCAATGCCCATAAAGAACCAAGGATCAAAGGAGTAGCCAGGGTAAAAACAATATACCCGGTATAACCCGGATGACGGATATACTGATACGGACCGGAAGAGGTTACCGTATGATCTCTCTCCTTCTGAATGCGTACAAGCGTGGAAAAGAACCTGTTGGATGACATAGCCCAAATAAAGAGGCCCTCCCCTGAAAACAGCATCAGCAATGCAATAATATGGATAGGATCAGCCAGGAGGATCGACCACCCGAAACGTTCATCAAGACCGGCAATAACCAGAAGGCCTATTGAAGGGAACAGGTTCAGTGTATTGATCAGTTTATCCCAAGGTTTTACACCTTTTTTTATTCGCCCGCGTTCTGCAATAAGCTCAGGAGGGAGGACCAGGGCATTAATTCCGAATAGGACCAGTCCCGAACCGATCAAGACCCATGCCCACATCCAGTCGAGGGTTCCGGCACTTATAAAAAGTATCACTGCCTGTATCAATAATATAGAAAAGACCTGGATGATACGCTTCAGCACCAGCTGCTCGATCTTTTTTTACTGTTAACTGATTTTTTTATGTTCATAGTATCTCTTCCATAAAAATAAATTAATAACTTTTCCTTCTATATCATTTTCTTTTAAGCTGAATCAAGATCAACTTCCCTTATATGATGCTCAAACTCCTCTTCCCAGGAAGGAGCAGTGATGCAGATCTGTTTGAGGTTTCCTTTATAGTAGAAACGCCTTCCCTGTTTAACGATCACCACATCAGTAGCCTTTACAGGGAACTCTTTATCATCGATATACCAGGTTCCTTCTCCTTCAATTATATAAAAAATAAAAGCACTTTTTTCATGATAAAACTCTTCTGAATGGCCTTTCTCCGTCTCCTGGTATACTACGGATGCGTCCGCACAATCTTCCTTACTGTTATAGATCCACATATTCACATTCTGCTTTATTATATTCACTGCTTCCTCTCTTTTAATTATCATAATGCTGATCCTCCTGAAATCATTTTTACCCGCTTCCGGTATTATCGCAGGATAAGATAATAGAGCAAAGCACTTCCTAACATGACCAAAGCGGGTTTGATCAATCTGACAAGACTGTCAGTTAAACCTGTTTTAAAATGTTCATTTGTAACTATTAGACAGATATGAACAGGAGATAGGATCATTCCCATATAACCGGAAGCATAAGCAAGTACGGTCGTCGCTAAAAGCTCATTAAGTGCGGGAGCATCTCCTAAAAGGCTCATAACAATTGGAAAACTGGCCCCGACAAATCCTATGGCAACCCCGGTAGTCATACCGCTTATAAAGGGAACGAGCATAATGATAAGAATATATGGAAATCCCCATGAATTCAGCTCCCCCCTCATAAGATCCATCAATAGAATCCCATTACTCAAACGGGATTCAATAAAAGCCCCAAAAATACGGACCAAGAGAACAATGAGTGCCATTGTTAGAAGCTTTTTTGAAAAGATGATCTTTTTCCATACTTCCAGGGACTGCGGGCGCTGTATCTGGAGAAAGATCTGTGCGAAAAAGATACCTATTATCATGGGAAAATATTTGTTAATCGAACTTATTGCGGGGAAAAAAAGTTTTATGAAAGTATAAATAGAAACAATTATTATGATCGGCTGTATTGATGAGATGACCTTTTTAAGGGCATCCATCCGGAAATTATTTCCCTTGTCTGTTCTCGAATTCACTTTTCTCAACAGAAAAAGATATCCTGCCAGGACCGAAATAATACTTAAAGGGAGCTGAAGAACCATGAACGTTAATATCGGCAATCCGGTAATATCCACAGCAAGCAATACACCGGGATAAAGGGGCCACCAGTATTCCCAGACATGACGGAACCAGTAATTGATCTTTGTCTTTAAAAGGGGGTCCACTTTTTTATCTGTATCGCAATCATCCACCAGAGGTGCTGAAAAGATCGCCCCGCCGGGCATGGGAAGCAATCCGATCATAGCCGGGAGTATAGCCATAGAAGCCCTTTTAGAAACAATGGATTTGACATGACTGACCATCTCACGCATCAGTCCGGAAGCAGACATCTGCGAGCTGAGCCAAATAACCTGAAAAATAATAACCATTAAGAGTATATTATTCAGAGATCCTGCTTTTTGGAGACTGATAGAATAGATCTCCTGAAAAGAATGACCCGTCCAGAGGGCTAAACAGAAAGTCCCTATCAGAACAGAAAACCAGAGTTTTTTAAAAATTTTATTAATGATTAGGATAACAAACAGCGAGATCAGCACACGGGCCATATAAGGTGTGGTTAATAAAAAATTCAAAATCACCTCTCTATAACACTTTAGGAATAAAAAAAATGCACCTTAGAAAAATCAATACTTAACATATAATAATAAAAGGTGATATCAAGTTTTTCTGTATATGATGGTGTGATGATTTAAAAAAAGTTGAAAAAAAGATTTATCTAGGTATATTAGAGCAAATGAAGACAAAAAGATCATTAAGTACAAAAATACTCCGTACGATCATAATTATCATTATCAGTATAGTTATGATACTTACTGTGGGATTGATCAGCATGAAAGTACTCAACAGCCTGGTTATCCTTACAAAAGCTGAACGCGATCATGTTGTTTTTTATAATCAGGCATTAAATAACCTGCAAAGATATATCCATCGAGGTGATGAAAAATATCTTAAAATTTTCAAGGATAAAATGAAAACCGCAAGTTATATGAGTGGTGTATTTGCAACAGTAATTGAATCTTTAAAGACAGAATCCATAGACGAATTCACAAAACAGACAATTGCTCTCATCCCGACCCTGACATATAGTGAAGCAAGAAGCATTGTTACTATGGTTGCCCTGCTCGGTTCACATGAAAAAGTCGTAAAGCTGACAGATCTGGCAAAGAATGCCAATGTTCTGGAAAATCAAACATTAGATCTTGTTGAAAAATTCTATAAATCTGATGATTCTCTAAAAAAAGAGTCGCTCTTAAAAGAAATATATATTCTACACGAAAAAATGGATAAAGCAGCCAATATATTTTCAATTGAAGTAAGTAAATTATCTAAATGGGGGGCAGGACTGGCAAGTAAAATACTTATTGGATTTATTGGACTTTCCATTCTGATATCTATGACAGCTTTTACCATTATCATGCGGTTTACTACACGATCCATTACTGACCCCTTAAAATCAGCTGCTGATTTTGCACAGATGATCGCCGAAGGAGACCTTTCCCGGCGTATCAGCATGGATTCTAATGATGAGATATCACTCCTGGTCGGGTCCATGAACCAGATCTGCGAAAAAATGGGTGAAAGTTTAAAACATGTCACTCTTGCTGCCGAACAGCTGGCAGAAGGAGTTACGGAACAGGCCGGGTCCATTTCAGAAACATCATCCTCAATAGAAGAGATGTCTTCAATGATACGGTTAACTGCAGATAATGCTGATCAGGCCAAGATACTGATGGAGGAAACCAATAAGATCGCAGAGAACGGTAATGAACAGATAGAGAACATGATGGAAGCCATTAATGAGATCTCCATCTCCAGCCTGGAAAGCAGTGAGATCATTAATACCATCAATGAAATAGCATTCCAGACAAACCTTTTAGCCTTAAATGCAGCAGTAGAAGCAGCCCGTGCCGGTGAAGCCGGTGCAGGATTTTCCGTTGTTGCTGAAGAAGTCCGAAGGTTGGCGAAACGGTCTGCTGATGCCGTTCAGAATACAAATAAACTGATCGAAAACATTATCGCCTCTGTGAATAAGGGGAATGCCCTCTCCATTGCCACCAGAGAGATATTCAAGCAGAATGTTGAAATATCCGGAAAAGTCAATAAATTGATCAAAGTAATAGCGATCTCTTCGCAGGAACAGGCCAACGGGATCGAAGAGATGAATAAAGGGATCGCAGAGTTAGACAAGGTTGTTCAAAAAAATGCCCACAATGCCGAGAAACTGGCCTCTACCATGACCTCCTTTAAATCAAAAGATACACCGGCCTCCCTATTGCCACAAAAAGAAGAAGTCAAAAAGATCAGATCAAAAACAAGGGAGATCGGGCCGGATAAAATATTGCCGTCATAATGTACCATCATTAATGATCGCTGTTCAATATATAGTTATTAATTATTAAAGATTAAAAGCAGGCAAAGAATGATCGACAACAGCATTCAATTCAAAAAATTGATCGAGAGTGAGGAAAATTTTCGTAATTTCTTTAATACGATAAATGATTTCCTGTCGGTAATAGATAAAAGAGGAAACTTTATATTTGTCAACGAAACGATCCTGCGGGTGCTGGGTTATTCCATTAAAGAGATGATCAACAAACATATTACGATCATTCATCCTGAAGATCAACATGATGAAGTATTAAAAACATATGATGATATTATGAAAGGGAAAGTGAACTCCTGTAATATCCCTTTAGTAACCAAAAACGGTAAGTTGATCCCGGTGGAAACACATGTTGTGAACGGCACATGGAATAACGAAGATACATACTTCTGTGTCAGCAAGGATATCTCCCAGATCAAAAAATCAGAGAGTAAATTTTCAAAGGCCTTTCATTCCAGCGGACTTCTCATGGCCATCAGCAGTATTGAAGAAGGGAGTTTTATTGATGTAAATGAAACATTCTGTAAAACTCTGGGTTATCAAAGAAAAGAAATTATTGGCAGAACATCCACAGAGCTTAAACTCTTTGTGGACAGCACGCAACGAAACAAAGTTATAAAGACGGTTCAGAAACAGGGATATGCAAAAAATATAGATGTGCAGATCCTGACAAAAACCGGTAAAATAAAGCAGGGTATTTTTTCAGCTGACATTATAAAGCTTCATGACCGCTCCCTCCTGTTAACCGCCATGCATGATATAACCGAACGCAAGGAAGCAGAAGAAGCGCTTAAAAAGAGTGAAAACCAGTGGCGGACCCTGTTCCAGAATATTCCTGACATTGTCATTAAGATCTCTCCGGATGGTAAGATCCTGGCCATTAACCGGACGATTCACTCAGATATCGGCCAAGTCACAGGGAATTCCATTTATCAGATGATCACATCCCAATACCATAAGATCCTGAAGGACAACCTGTATCTGGTCTTTAAAAAGAAAAAATCCGTTAATTTTCAGGGTCTCGGCCATGGGCCGGCCGGACCGGATACATCCTGGTATGAAGTTCGAATCTTTCCTGATATCATTGATAATAAATGTGAAACAGCAACAATGATCGCTACGGATATTACGGAGCGTAAAACAGCAGAGGAAAATCTACTGCGCATTAACAAGGCAGTCGAGAACTCAAATGAGGCTATCGGAATGGCAGATTCTCAAGGCAACCATTTCTATCAGAACAAGGCATTTACGGACCTTTTCGGATATTCTGTTGAAGAGCTCAATAGTGCCGGTGGGCCCCAGATCGTTTATCATGATAAAAAAATTGTTAAAGAAGTTTTTCGCTGTATACTGGCAGGGAACTCATGGAATGGTGAACTAAAGATGATCGCAAAAAATGGAAGGCATTTTTCTGTATACCTGCGTGCAGACGCAATAAAGGATGAAAATGGCGAACTCATCGGTGTGATCGGGATCCACACGGATATCTCGGAACAGAAACAGGTACAGGCATCTCTTCAGAAAAGTGAAGAGCAGTGGCGTACCCTGGTCCATAATATTCCTGATGTTGTCATGGAAGTGACCAGGAAAGGAGAGATAAAAACGATCAACCGTACACTGGATAAATCAGGGGAAGACTCTATTGGAAAGAGTATCTATGACCTTTTCTCTTCCCGGTATCATACATTTCAAAAAGAGGTCATTCAACAGGTCTATAAAACAAAAAAACCGGCTACTTATGAGATACTCGGGCACGGGCCAAATGGTCCGGATACCACCTGGTATGAGACCAGGATCGTACCGAATATGCCTGAAGGGCAGGTCACGACCATGACAATGATCAGTACCGACATCACTGAGCGCAAAAAAGCCGAAGAGAATTTAATTAAGATCAATGAGATCCTTGAACAGGAGCATAATATGTTCCTGAGCGGTCCGGTCGTTACCTTTAAATGGAAGAACCAGACGAACTGGCCTGTGGAATATGTTTCAGAGAATGTAAAAGATATCATCGGGTACAGTTCCAAAGAATTCATGTCCGGAAAAATATCGTATGTTCAGATCCTTTTAAAAGAGGAACTGGAGCGAATCACAGATGAAGTCATGACTCATTCCAGAAACAATGACAAAAATTTCCATCATCAGCCATACAGGATCATACGGAAGGATAAACAGATAATATGGGTAGCGGATTATACGACCATTATACGGAATGAAGCAGGCAAGATCACACACTACCTCGGTTACATTATTGATATATCTGATCTGAAAGAGACAGAAGTAGCTTTAAGAGAAAGTGAAGAGCGGTTCCGGCTTCTTGTAGAGACGATGAATGACGGGCTGGTTGTAATGAATAAAGATCATAAAATGACATATGTCAATCCCATGTTCAGCGAAATGCTCGGATACGCGCATGGTGAGATGATTGGCCGTAAAATTGATGACTTTATGGATGAACAGAATAAAAAAACAGTTCGCAAACAGATATCCAGCCGAAAAAAAGGCGGGCATGACATTTATGAACTGGAATGGCTGCAAAAAAACGGAGGCAATGTGCCTACCATTGTATCGCCAAAACCATTAACCGATGAAAAGGGTAATTTTCATGGCAGTTTCGCAGTAGTAACCGATATTACAGAGCGCAAACAGGCAGAGGAGGAGATCCGGAAGAGTGCGGAAAACCTTTCTGTTACTCTTGATTGCATCGGTGAAGGTGTTATCGTTACAGATGCTAAAGGCAAAATTATGCGTATTAATCCCAGGGCTCAGAAATTAACAGGATGGCTGGCAAAAGAAGCCTCGGGACTTCCTCTATCAGATATATTCACTATTACCTATCAAAGTTCCAATAAAAAAATAGATAATCCTTTTAAAAAGATCTTTGACAAAGGATCCGTTCATAAGCCTGAAGACGAGCATATAATACTTATCTCAAAAGACGGGACCAAAAGGATCATAGCACACAACGGATCCCTGATCCGGGATAAAGACAGAAATGTCTTTGGAATGGTTCTTGTCTTCAGGGATATTACAGAGGAGCTGGAATTACAGGAACAGCTCAGGCAATCCCAAAAAATGAAATCCATCGGCCAGCTTGCCGGTGGTATTGCACACGATTTTAATAATATGCTGGGAGGTATCATGGGATATGCAGACCTGTTGAAAGAAGAGATTGGGGATCATCCGGAATTAAATAAATATATAGACAGGATCCTGGGTACGACCCTTAAAGCGGCTCACCTGACAAAACAGCTGGTAGCCTTCTCCAGGCGGGGCAAGACACAATCCATTGCTATAAACATCCATGAACTGATCAAAGATACGATCACTCTCTTCGAGAGTGCAACGGACAAAAGGATCGAGATCAAAAAGGATTTCAATGCGGAATCGGCCACTATAACAGGAGATCCTTCTCAGCTGCAGAACGCCCTCTTGAATATTTCACTCAACGCCCGGGATGCCATGCCTGAAGGGGGAGCACTCATATATCATACTGCCTTAAAAATTCTGGATGAAGATTTCTGCAAACACCAATACTCTGAAATTGAGCCGGGAAAATATATTGAAATTGAAATAACAGATACAGGTGAAGGAATAAATACTGAGATCCTTGACCATATCTTTGAACCTTTTTTCACGACAAAAGAAGTAGGCAAGGGCACAGGACTCGGTCTTGCAGCTGTTTACGGTACGGTTATCGAGCATAAAGGAGCCATTCAGGTATACAGTGAAAAAGGAAAAGGGACCACTTTTAAACTTTATTTTAAATGCTCAGACGAGAAGATCATCGGTCAGAATAAGAAAATAATAGAAAACATCATTCATGGAGAGGGAACTATTCTTGTTGTAGATGATGACGATGCCATCAGAGGTGTAGTAAAAAGAATGCTCTCCAAACTGGGTTATACAC
Source organism: Spirochaetota bacterium (assembly GCA_018817865.1). GTDB lineage: Bacteria > Spirochaetota > JAHITG01 > JAHITG01 > JAHITG01 > JAHITG01. Next base: position 3,350 of record JAHITG010000342.1, on the reverse strand, counting down.
CGGTGATCGCCACTGACGGGGTCCAGGCAGTCAAACTGTATAAAAAGCAGTATAAAGATATTAAAATGGTGATCCTGGATATTGTAATGCCGAAAATAGACGGAGAGAAAACATTCATGGAATTAAAGAAGATCAATCCCAAGGTACTGGTCCTTATCTCCACCGGATTTCATCTGGGGATCAAAATGCAGTTATTAAAGAAGAAAGGAGTTACTGGTTTTATATATAAACCTTTTGTTATGCTCGATCTGTCACAGAAGATCGCTAAAGTACTCGGAGCACTATAAAATAAACAGTATAACAGGAATTCAACTGCTCCATTATTTTAATCCTTGCAAGAATAGAAACGCATAATCCCACTGCTCTATTTTACTTCCATTACAACCAGGGTTATATCATCGCGCTGAGGAGTACTCCCCATAAAAGAGTACACTTCTTTTTTAATGGATGAAAGGAGTACTTTTTCTGATTTTTTTCTGTGTTTATAAAATGCTTTTTCCAATCCCTCCAGATCAAAAAGATCTCCTTTTGCATTCCTCGCCTCAGTAACTCCATCAGTAAAGAGCAGGATCTTATCTTTTGCTCCCAAACTGATCCTCTTCTCTTCAATATCATTAGAAATTTTTTCAAATGCACCCAGTATTCTGCCTCCGGACATGATCGAATCAATATGATCCGTTTTACTGTTATATTTTAATATATGCTCATGCCCGGCGGAAGCATAGGTCAAAACCTTCTTCCCGGATTGCCATAAAAAATAGAGGAAGGTCATGTATCTGTCATCAGCGGTAAACTCATACAGAATATGGTTCAGTTTTTCAAGCACCTTTTTAGGTGAATAGTTCTGTTCCGATATCAGTTTTAAAGAAGCCTTCACCGTAGCCATGATAAGGCCTGCTCCTACTCCTTTGCCTGAAACATCTCCTATCACAATAGCATAATCTCCATTCTTTGACATGTTAATATAATCATAGTAATCTCCGCCGATCTCCCTTGCCGGGTGCATTAACCCGTTCACTTTTAAACCTTTCATGTCAGGAGACGATTGAGGTAGTAAGGCCATCTGGATCTCTTTTCCGATCTGAAGCTCATGCCCCATCCTCTCTTTTTCGATCAGATCTTTATAATGAAGGGCATTGAATACAGTCACCCCGATCTCCCGGCCCAGTTTAGTCAACAATTGGATATCTTTAAGTGTATACGGCTGAAGGCTCTCTTTCTTCCCCAGCACCAGAAATGCCGGAACCTCGTTCTCAAAAACAAGCGGGACGATCAACTCACTATTTAATTCTTCAAACCAGTCCAGTGCTTTTTCCCTGATCTGCTCATATTCCGGATCGATCCCCAGCTGATTCTTTTCTACTATTTTTTTATATGTCCCGATCCATCCGCATAACGAATTATTAAATCTTAATTCACTGAAACTCTTTGGAAGTTTCATTCTTACTTTTTCATCAAATATTTCCAGTCTTAAATGTTTATCCCTGTCTTCATACTTCCTATACCCCCTCCGAGCCAGGAGGATATACCTGCTGTTCTCTTTATCCATGATATAGAAGAGGCTGTTCTGGAGGTACATGGTTTCACAGATCTCTGTGACAAACTCCTTTGCAAGTTCATTCATATCTATAATCGTGGCCAGTTTCTCAGCGATCTTGCCCAGAATAGTCTGATAATCATACTTCCGTCGTCGGAAGAAATGATCGATCTTAGGCTGGACCTTCTGATAATAGAATAAAAAAAGGTAAAAAAGGATCGTCGTAAAAACGGACAACTGGAACCAGCTGAGGCCCGCTAAAAACTTTCTGGTGAAAAAGAGAAGGGTCCCGATGGAAATAAAGATCAAACTGGAAGAGAGTATCCATAATATCGTGCGGTGGATCACTGTCTCGATCTCTAAAGCTCGATACCGAATAATGATGTAAGCAATGAGACTGAAGTAGAAAATAACAGACAGATAACCGAAGGGATAGATCTCTACTCCAAAAGCAGGAAGATAATCTACCGCTCCGCTGTATACAATGATCGTCCCGATCAGCATGAGTTTCATCTGCTTCTTTTTCGCCAAGATAGCCTCTTTATATGCTTTGATCAGATTGGAAACGGTTAAAAGATAGAGAAATATCCAGAAGGCTAAAAAGATGGCCCCGCCTGTATTATATTTTGGATATAAACCCCAGAAGTATGAATACGTACCCCGTATAATAAAGTTACTGAAGAGTCCTGCAAAATAAAATCCGACAAATATAGATCCGAAAAAAATGATCCGTCCTTTATGCTTCCTGAAATTCGATACGATAAAGGAGAGGCTGAAGAGGTAACTGCCGTAAGAGATGAATGCAACACCGGCAAATGTCAGACTCTTATACCAGAATACCGAGACTTCCGAAGATCTGGAAAAATAAAATATTCCCATTCCAAACATCCAGAAGGTTACAAAAGTAAGCCACAGTCCGTACATTTTATTGGTCAGGCCTTTTGGATTCTTTATAAAAACGGTAAATCCCTCTAACAGGGTCATTAAACCGGTAAATAACATGGGAATCGCCCATGGATTAAAATAATAATTCTGTAAATCAAATATTTCTTTCATTATTTTTTATTACAGTATACCAATCTTTTTAGATACCCTAATCTATTACTCCAAATTAGATTTTCAACTTTTTTAGTGGTAGGGGTCAAACCTTGAATAAAGATAAGTTTGGGGTCAAACCTTGAATCGTGAAAGTTTTTAAATCTTAAGAAGCTAATTAATATAATCCTAAATCACACATCTAAAGAATATTAGAAATATTATATTAAACTTTCACAATTCAAGGTTTGACCCCCCACGTCAAATAATTTCAAGGTCTGACCCCATAAGAAAAGGTGGAAAAAAGATTTCTGCAGGATATATTATTTAGTGTTTAATATGGAAAAAAAGATCAACCAGCTATTAAAGGAGAAATCCCTCGGACAGGAGGTAGAGATCCGGGGATGGGTGCGGACCAGAAGAGATTCCAAAGCCGGATTCTCTTTTATTGAAGTAAATGACGGGTCATGCCTGAACTCCATACAGGTCATTGCTCAGAACGATCTTTCCAATTATCAGAACGAGATCCTGAAATTAAGTACCGGATGCTCATTGAAAATCACCGGTACACTTACGGCCTCTGAAGGAAAAGGGCAGGATGTAGAGATCAAAGCAACCGGCATTGAAGTATACGGGTGGTCTGACCCGGATTTTCCCCTTCAGAAAAAACGGCATAGTTTTGAGTTCCTGAGGGAGATCGCCCATCTAAGGCCCCGTTCCAATACATTCGGAGCAATTGCCCGGATCCGAAACGGGCTATCCTATGCCATCCACAAAT
>JAHITG010000341.1 GCA_018817865.1 Spirochaetota bacterium | reverse complement strand
TGGAGGGAGTGAAGGTCATCCGTTTCGGCAGGGACCACAATTTCCCCTTATTCTTTCCCCTCATGGTATATATCTCACCATCAGGCCCGGAATAAGCAACAATGATCATATTATTGATCACCTGAACAGCCGGCTGAAGGTTATACTCCTTTTCTGAAGTATAAAGGATCTTTTGCTCAAAAGATCTCTCATCCGGCCCGTAAACGATCAGCAGACTCGTATTCTTCTTCTTCCGGTCCTTTTCTTCCCACGCAACAGTTAAGATCTCTTTTCCGCTTGAAATAACCGGATTGTGACAGTAAAGTCCATTCTCTATCCCGGAAACATTGGTGGACCTTTCCCATCCGGTCGCCCCTGAAAGGTTAGTATAAAGTATAAAGAATATTATAATCAGGTATCTAATATGTTTTATAATTTTCATCGCCAATTTCACCGGAAAATCAACACGTAATATTATTATGATTAAAGTAATTCAATTATCGGCATTTATTACACTTGCATAAAGAACCATTTTTATTTATTATCTATTATCAATTCTTTGATCTTTTTCTTTTTTTTGATCAATTCAAAGGCGTCCCTGACATAAAAGCCTTCCTCGAAGATGTAAAAAGAAACAGAAAAAAACAAAATAAAAAAATATTCTTTTTCCCTGCATTTTAAACTTCCTTTCATATTCTATTTTAATATTAAGCTATTTAAAATTTTTGTCAAATAGTACTTGATCTTTTACATGCCTCCTCTTTTTCTGTATTGACTTTCTTTCTATATCCATATATAATATAATATGATAAGCTTTATAATACTGGCAGCGGGTGAATCGAGCCGGTTCGGAGAACTGAAACAACTGCATAAGATCCGGGGACGGTCCTTTCTGGAGCTCATTCTTACAAACCTGTCAGAACTTCAGGTCAAAAAAGAGATCATTGTGGGCGTGGGTTATGAAAAAAAGAAGATCTTTACAGAATTAAAAAAGAGCAGGCTTTCCGTAAAAATTGCGGTCAATGAAAATTATAAAAACGGACAGTTGTCTACTTTTAAGGAATGTTTAAAAATATCAGATGCTGAAAGCGAAGGATATATGATGGTCCTCTCCGACCACCCCCTGATCAAGTATTCTACTTATGAACAACTGATCAATACATTCAATGATAATAAAGAGAAGATCATTATCCCTGAATATAAAAAACGCAAGGGCCATCCGATCATCTTTCCGAAAGAGCTGAAATCAAACCTGCTGGACGCTCCCCTGGATCAGGGAGCCCGGACTGTCATTAAAGAGAATCCCGGAAAAGTACAACTTGTCCCTGTAGATGACCCTTTCATCCATGCAGACATAGATGACAAAGAAATATTGAAAGAATATTTAAAAAAAATATAATTGAAAAAAGGAGTCCCGCATGAACCAGCTCATAAAGAATAATAATATATATCAATCTGTCATTGAGATCCAGAGGAAAGGCGAAAATGCAGCGATCATAACGGTCATCGAGACAAAAGGGTCCACCCCGCGTGAAGTCGGGGCTAAAATGATCGTGCTTTCTAACGGCTCCATCATAAATACGATCGGGGGAGGAGCTGTCGAGAAACTGGTGATCGAAGATGCCCTTAAAGTAATAAAATCCCGCAAACCCGTAACCGTAGCTTATGACCTTGAAGGAAATTCAAAGGGCAAGTCTACCGGTATGATATGCGGGGGAAGCATGAAATTCTTTATTGAGAACATTCAGACCGGGCCTTTCCTGTATATCTTCGGAGCCGGCCATGTAGGACGGGAGATGTACAGATTAGGACTGCTGTATCATTTTAACATCATTATGATCGATAACAGAAAAGAGTATTTAAAGGCTGAAAATTTTTCCAAAGCCTTTAAGCTCTATCATATACGATACCCGGAAAGTATAAAAATGATCCAGTTCATTGACCCGGCCTATATCGTGATCATGACCCAGTCGCATGATCTGGATGAAAAAGCTGTGACCGAATGCCTCAAGGTCGTTCCAAAGTATAAATATCTCGGGATGATCGCCAGCCAGAAAAAATCCAATGAGGTCAAAAAGAGGCTTAAACAAAAGAAGATATCGGAAAAGAAGATACAATCCCTGTATTCCCCTGCGGGCCTGGCGATCGGTTCCAAGACACCTGAGGAGATAGCCCTCTCCATCATGGCAGAAATTGTTAAAGTAAAGAACGAAAGCAATAAATAAGGAGCATTAACAGATGTCTTCACTTTTAATTAAAGAGGCGGACCTGATCGTTACCATGGACAGGAAGTTTACCGAGATCAAAAACGGAGATATCTATATAGAAGGCCCCGAGATCAAAGAGATCGGGAAGGGCCTGAAGGCTAAAGCGGATAAGGTCATCAATGCTTCCGGTATGGTGGTCTATCCCGGCTTTGTAAATACGCATCATCACTTCTACCAGACCCTGACCCGCAATATCCCGAAGGTCCAGGATGCCAAGCTGTTTGACTGGCTCATCAATCTGTACGAGCTCTGGAGGGAGATCGACAGCGAAGCGATCTACTACTCTACCCTGGTTGCCATATCCGAACTGCTTTTAACAGGATGTACCACTACATCCGACCACCTCTACCTCTTTCCTCAGGCCATAAAAGAGAACCTGATCGATGAAGAGATCAAAGCAGCTGAAAAGGCGGGAATGCGCTTCATTCCCACGCGGGGAAGCATGTCCCGTGGAAAATCCGACGGCGGGCTCCCTCCTGATGATGTAATCCAGTCGGAAGATGAAATTATCCTGGACTCCGAAAGGCTGATCCAGAAGTATCATAATCCTGATAAATTCTCCATGCTTAAGATCGCCCTGGCCCCCTGTTCCCCATTCTCTGTTACCACAGAACTGATGAAGCAGACGGCCGAGCTTTCAAAAAAGTACCATGTCCGGTGCCACACCCATATAGCGGAAACAATGGATGAGAATGAATTCTGCCTGCAGGAATACGGCAAACGGCCCGTCGCCTACATGGAAGAAGCCGGCTGGCTGGGTGAGAACTTCTGGTTCGCCCACTGCGTTCATCTGAATGATGATGAGATAAGGGTGATGGCAAAGACAAAGACCGGAGTGGCCCACTGCCCTGTCTCGAACCTGCGCCTCGGAAGCGGGATCGCGCCCATAGGGAAAATGCTGGAGAGCGGTGTCCATGTCAGCCTGGGAGTGGACGGCTCTGCCAGCAACGATTCATCAAACTTTTTATTTGAAATGAAGACGGCCATGCTGATACACCGGGTGCGTTCCGGTGTGGATTCCATGCCTGCACGGAAGGTGCTTTCAATGGCCACAAAAGGAGGCGCTAAAGTATTGGGATGGGATGAGATCGGGTCCCTGGAAAAAGGAAAGGCCGCGGACCTGGCGATCTTTGATCTGAATACCATCGGCTATGCCGGAGCCCTTCATGACAAGGCCTCAGCGATCCTTTATGCCGGGAACTCCCAGACCACCGCATACACCATAGTGAATGGTGAAGTACTGGTTGAAAAAGGGAAACTGACAAAGATCAAGACTGAGGAAGTTATCCGAAAGGCCAATGAGATCTCAGCAAAAATGATCAGGAAGGCTTCTGCAAAGACAGGGATTGATTTTTATTCGAAATAGGAAAAGCTCATATTTACAGGGCCCGGAGGATACAATGAAAACCGGATCATATTTCTTTTTTTTAAGCTTCTGTTTTTTTCTCTTCTGCAATTCCATACCGGGCTTTTCAGCCGGCCTGCCTTTCAACACACGGACGATCCTGAGGACGAAAGCGGATACAAATATCATTATCGACCGGACCGTGGAACGCTACGATAACAGGGGCAATCTTATCGAATCGGCCCGCTATACTTCTGACGATGTACTTCTGGAAAAGAACATCTGGCAGTACAATAAGGATAACATCCGGATATCTCAGAGCAGGTATGACTGTTCCGCGGGTATCTGCTACGTCGAAACGTACATGTATGATGTCAGGGGAGATCTCCGGGAACAGGATAGAAGTTTTGCCGGGCTCCCTCTCGGCGGATATTTTTATTCCAATATAGATCAGCGCATTCCTGACGGCCGGGCCGTGCTCACACCCGGAGGAGCTGTCAGCAATACCTACATCTATAAATACAATAAAAAAGGCCTGCCCCTTCAGCAGACACTGGTCGACTGCACCGGGGAAACGTGCCAGATCATAGATTACCTCTATGATCCGAATGACAGGCGGGTCCAGGAGAAATATTTCGACTCTGACAGCAAACTCCAAAAAAAAGTCAAATCATCATACAATGCAGAAGGACGATTGACAGAAACAAAGGCCTACGACGATGCAGGGCAACTGACGAAACGGACAAAGTTTACATACGATACCGAAGGCGGGCTCCTTACGAAACAGGAATATGACCCCGTTACCGGCGCTCCGGGCATCCTGACACGAAACACATGGTTTGGGGACAACCTCATACACACGGAAACTCTCAACGCCAGGGGTGAACCTGTTTCAGGCGTGGAGTATGAATATGATGTCTGGGGAAGGATCTCACAGGAGATAAAGTACTTTAACCGGCTCGCAAGCCAGGCCCCCGAGAAGATCATCCATGAAAGGCTGATCTACGCATACCAATAACCTGAAACAGCCTGTCACTCTTCTTTTAAAGCAGTATCTTTTCACCTATCATTCCGATCACAAACCCGATACTGGCACCGGTAGCCGGTATCCAGTCATTCTTTCCCCTTGATAACGGTGCAATATCCTGAAAGACCAGGTACATGATACCTCCCCCCGCATATAATAAGATCAGGTCAACAACGGCCGGCTTATTACTCAGAAAGAAGACACCTGAAAGAGCGGCGATGATACCGACAAAACTCAACCCGAAGAGTAAAAGCAATGCTGAGCGACTTTTCATTCTCTTTGTCAATTCGATATAGGAACCGAACCCTTCCGGCAGATTCTGTAATCCGATAAAAACAGCCAGCAGCAGTCCGAATTTATGGCTCAAGGCAAATGTTGCCCCCAGTGCCAGGGCTTCAGGAAGGAAATCCATCATCATTGATATGACGATGCCCAGTGATTCTCCCACCCTGGCAATAAGCATATCAATGACCATAAAGGTAAATGTCCCGCTTAAAAATATCACCAGCAGTTCAGGAGCCGAGAATACGGAAATACTCCTGGGGACCAGGACAAAGGCTATGGCCGATATCAGCGCCCCGCCGGCAAAGGCAACAAACCAGTGATTTATTGTAGATTTTAATCCTATTTTCTTACTCTGTAAAAAGGCGGAGAGCAGTCCCCCGATGATGATCGGCAAGCCCCCGATATAGGCATATAGACTTATCTTTAAAACATTATTCATAGTGATCACCTCATATTCCTATTATTTATTTCAAAAGGTTTAAAAGCTTAAGTTTGCATGAATCACAGAATACATTCTGCTCTCTGTCAACGGTTTTTACTGTCCCCTTTGCATCCTGCATAAGGCAATTTTTTTCAGGGCAGTGCTCAAGGCCGAAGGTATGGCCCAGCTCATGATTGACCACTTTAACCAGCCTTTCAAGCATTTTATTCTTTGAGACTTTCCGTTTCAGCCTGAAGGTCGAGACAACACAGGCTCTGCCTCCCAGGCTCCCCATGCCCAGTATCCCCCAATCATAATACTCCCCTTTTATTGTGGAGATATCCTTTGTGGTCAAACCGACAATCTTTGAATATTTTGCATCCGTGTTCTCGTCAAGAAAATCCAGAAGTTTCCCGGCCCTGTACCTTTTCCTCGGTTCATAATAAGCATCTGCGGGAAGCTCTGCCTTTTTAAGCACCGTCACATCAACTTTGTACAGATTGGTAATACCGGCAACAGCACTATCAATAATATATTTATCAACAGTACCCAGGGGCTGAAGTGCGATCCGAGTTTTTGAATACACCTCTGCATTAGACAGAATGATCAGGAAGAAAAGGATATAAAACATTATCTTAAAT
>JAHITG010000340.1 GCA_018817865.1 Spirochaetota bacterium | reverse complement strand
CAAAAGACTTAGATCCTTCACAAGCACCTGATATAGAAATTTCAAAAAGTATAGATGGATTGCAGAATGTTGAATATCCTTATCCTAATGTTAATACTCAATTACCTTTAGAAGGAGATGGATATAAAAATTATTCAAGCCAGAGTAATTGTGAAAATGAAAAATGGGGGCAACCGGAAGTAATAGAAATGATAGAAGATATAGCTGGTGAATGGAATGATAAACATCCTGATAAACCTATATATATAAACGATTTGAGCAGAAAAGGTGGTGGCCCTATTCCGCCTCATACAGGTTCTGCTCACCAACAAGGAACAGCATTTGATATTAAATTTATATCAGATGATGGGGAATATCATTCAGGTAACTATGATTTGGAAAGTACGCAGTATAATCAATCAAATACAATAGAATTAATAAATATGATGTTGAATTATGATGACAGAAATTGGTTTGAAAAAACATTTAATACAAGACCAAAAAGTACTAAGGTTTCAAAAATATATTTTAATGATCCTGAAGTACGAAAAATTGACAGAAGAAAAGTGCAATATAAATCTGGTCATTCCGACCATTTACATATTGAAATTAATATGAGGTAAGGAAAATGAAAAAGTACTTAAAAATATTTTTTTTAACAATTTTTATAATTAATTTAAACTGTGGAGAAAAAAATATGAATAACAATAAAAAAACAATAATTCAAACAGATGAAAATTTTTATACATTTATAAAAAATTTAAAAATTATATGTAAAAATAAGTCTGAAGAAAAATTAAACAAAATATTAGATTATGAATTTAAATATACCACAAATGATAAAAAAGATAAATATAACAAGAATCAAATTTTAAAAAATTTTGAATTTAAGGAAGTTTTGAAAATTATTAATCATGGTGGATACGAATTTGAAAAGGTTGGAGAAGGATATCAAGGCTGGTCTCCAAAAGCATCTAATATGGGAAAATATAAATACGTTATTTATTATGTAAATGATTCACAATCAAAGGGCTGGAAAATTTCATCAATTGACGAAGGTTCATTACCTGATGAAGGCTATACTGAGCCTACTGAAGAAGAGTGGAAAAAAATGCAAGAAAAAAAGTAAATAGTAAAAAAAGGGTCGCGTCTTTTGGGGCTGTTGCCCAAAGGGATTTTAGCAAGGTAGTCGCAGGGTGCTTGTCCCCGAAAAAAACAGGTACCTGATCTTTACTTTTTACTTTTCAGAAAATAAGGAAAAAAGACAAAAATGGCAAGGCAATTAAGAATAGAATATGAGGGGGCATTATATCATGTAATGAGTCATGGGAATGGATTTCAATGGATATATAAATCATATGACAATTATAGTGATTATATCGATTTATTATTAGAAGTTCAGGCAAAATATAAATTTATAATTCACAGCTATATATTAATGCGAAATCATTATCATATATTATTAGAGACACCATTGGGAAATTTAAGCAGGGGGATGCTGTATTTGTAAAAAAGAAAAAAGGTGCCAGGTTTTAACATTTAACAAATAATGTTAAATTAGGAAAAAATACGGACATATTAAAAAACTATGTGAACAGTTATAGTATTCACCTGACAAATTATTAATTGAGAGGGGTGTCATGTGAACACCATAACACTTCAAGTATATAATTGAAGTTTAGAAATGGGGGCATTAAAAGACAGATTAATTATTGAGGAAAAGGTTGGCTAAATATTTTATTAATTCTTTCATGTGTTTTTTTTTACTTTTACTTGGGGGACAAATATTATTTTCTGCAGAAATAGTATATGATTTCTATAATGATAACAATATTGAATATGATAAAAAATATATAGAGGTATATAATGGGAAATTAGGTCTTTCTCCAGCAGGATATTTCTGGGTTCCGATGCCAACTGGAGTTTTATCAGGACATGTAGCTGATCAGCCTGACTTTTTTTATCAGGATTCACAAAAAAGTATTTTATGTGGATATTCTTTAGCTCCTGGTGGAACAATGTTAAAAAGTACAGATCATGGAGATAATTGGACTTGGATATCAAATAGTGGCTCGCCATATGTAATAATAGAGGATAATAATGGATATTTATATGCTAATTGTTGGGCATCAGATGAAGTTATTAAAAGTACAGATTATGGAGTAACATGGACTAATATATTATCCTGGGGGGCACAAGGATCTACAATGATGGAAGGTAAAAACAAGGATATTTATATCTGGAGAGGGACTGGTGGCCCTATTTATGATAGTAAACTTTTTAAAACTACTAACCAGGGTGAAACATGGAGTACAGTTCATACTAATACAAATGAGAAATTTGAACCTTCATGGATGTTGGAATTAAATACAGGTGATTTTATTATTCAAAATAAACTTGGCCTTTATAAATCTGATGATTCTGGATCAAATTGGAGTATTATTTCACAAACCACTAAGTATAGCAATATACCATCTGGAGTAAGTGGAAATATTGTGCGTTTGAAAGATAATTCAATATATGTCTGTGGAAGTCATATTGGTAAATCAATCGATGAAGGAGATACATGGATTGATATATCTGAT
>JAHITG010000339.1 GCA_018817865.1 Spirochaetota bacterium | reverse complement strand
TCTCCTTAGAGTCTCTGGAACCAAACCCCCATTACTCGTCAGCATTGCTGTCAAATAACAGGGGTTTGAGACTAAAGAAGTGATAAATTATTTAAATATATATGATTACCATTCAGCATCAGGGCTGGTCGGTAATATCTGTATTCCAAGTTTGAACTGCCAGTCGTATTCTTTCTGGTCGCCGGCACCAAATGAGAATGTCCCGTCAAAGAGTACCGGGTAATCAATGGGCTTCAGCCTTGCACCCAGTATAAATGTCCAGACTGAACCGCCGTCAATATCGGTTTTTACATCGCCGACCTTCATGGATCCCTTTAAAAGCTGACGGGATTCAAATCCTCCATCAACTTTCAGGAAAGGAAGGAGCTTATACCCTAACAGAAGATCGATGTTCACAAAATGATTGGGCCTGATCTTGATCGTCTCATCAGTTAAAGGGTCTTTTCCTTGATCTCCATAGGTAATATAAGGATTGAATCCGATGTTGAAGTCAAAATCAATGTCTTTTATTGCGGATGATATATAAAGGCCTGCAATTAGACCTAAGCTTTCAGCTTTTCTGACAGGGATCCGGATGCCCAATCCCAGGCTGTAGGCCGGTCCTGCATCGATCTCAGAAAGCCTGAATTTTAAGAGTTCTGTCCATTCGCCCCATTCATAAGAGGCCCAGTTGGCACTGTTGTAATCGATGCGGTTCTGCAGTTCTGTTGTCTGGCCAAGGCCGAAATCAATTCCAAAGTTGAATTTCGAATTTTCAACTGTAAGATCATTATAAGCCCAGCCAAAGAGAAATCTTATATTTCCTGAATCTATAACAGAACCGGATTTACCTATTGCCGGTTCATACCGTTCTGAAAATAAAAAATTTGCTGAAAATAATAAAATAATAATTAAGATAATTAATTTACGCATATCTACCTCCTATTGCCATGGTGCTTAATGTATTTAAAGAATATATTACCTTTTAATACTATTGTCAATTATTTTTTGAAAGCACTCTCCCTGCTTGATCAGAGACGTCCGCCCATGATCATAGCCATGATCGCCTTATGTGCATGAAGCCTGTTCTCTGCCTCATCGATCACAACAGAGTGCGGACCATCGATCACTTCATCCATTACTTCCTGGCTTCTGTCGGCAGGCAGGCAATGCATGTAGATGCCGTGCTTGTCTGTCAGCTTCATCTGTTTTTCGGTCGTGCACCAGTTTTTATTAGCTGTATTTACTTTTTCAGCTTTAACATGGTCCTGTTTTTCAGTTATTTTTCCTGATTTATCCGTATAATTGAAGCATGATTTAGCACCCCAGGATTTGGGATATACCACATGAGCACCTTTAAATCCTTCATCAAAATTATTGGTTATCTTAAAGGACCCGTCCGTGGCTTTTGCATTTCTTTTACAGGATTCAATGACTTCAGGGTCAAGATCAAATCCTTCAGGGTGGGCCAGTGTTACATCCATTCCCATGAGCGTAGAAGCGAGAATAACACTCTGGGGAACAGCCCGTGGTTTCTCAATAGAACCTGAATATGCCCAGGACATGGTAAGTTTGATCCCTTTAAAAGCTCCAAATTTTTCCTTTATAGTTATAAGGTCAGCCAGGGCCTGTGTGGGATGATACTTGTCACATTCCATGTTTATGATAGGGATTTCAGCAAATTCGGCAAACTCTTTCATGGTAGCATTGGCAAAACCATAGATCCACTGGGCAGGAGGGCCGTACATCCTGATCGCAATGGCGTCTCCCACGCGGTTCAGCATTCTTGCGACATCACTGATCCTCTCTGTCTGATACGGTATCTCATATCCCTTGCGGGCCGGGGTATAGGTTTTACCCGGTTCCAGGTCTACATGAAAGCCTCCTAACTGCTGAATACCGGCTGCAAAAGTGCTTCTTGTGCGGAGGGATTGGTTAAAGAACATGGTAAATAAAGTTTTGTTTTTAAGGATTTCGGTGTGATCTGCGCCCAGAGCATGGCGTCTTTTAAGATCTAAAGCTACATCTATCAGCGTCTCCCATTCCTCTTTGGAATAATCCATTTCTGCATCGATCCAGTCCCGCCCTAAAAATTTGTTTGTTCTCATGATATGCTCCTTTTCTGGTGTCTGAGCCTAATTTATTACAAACAAATTCATCGTCAAGCTTTTTTAAAATAATTGACTTTATCTTTTAATTATATATTTTCTACTGTCTGGTCGATAGTATAATATAATTTTAATATAAAAGGATAAAATATGAATTTACATATGCTTCGGTTTTATCTTCTTGGTGCTTCGGTTTTAAGTACATTTCTCATCCTCTGTATGGGTCTTTTTGTCTTTATAAAGAATATCAAGGGCCCCTTGAACCGCAGCTTCTTTATAGCGATCATGGGTGTGACCGGCTGGATCATGAGTGCTATTCATGGATTCTACTGTATTTACAAGACTCAACCTGTATTACCATTTATCAGTTTCAGGCTTATCTGGGCTTTCTCGATTTTTATCGGATTTGCTCTTTTGAATTTTGCTTTATACTATCCGCCTGTTTCGAAATTCATTAACGGGAAAAGAGAACTTCTCCTTTATCTGATCCCTCTTATCCTTTCCGCCTTTTTCATTATTGGAAATCCTGATGGTGTTATGAGGGTAGATAAGGAAGGTACAGTTACCGAATATTCTGTCCGAAGAGCCATGATGAGGGATATTACAATTCAAGATGGGACATTAATAAATGTTGATATTGATATAGTAAGAGGAGCCCTTACTTATGCTCCTTTTTTATTTG
>JAHITG010000338.1 GCA_018817865.1 Spirochaetota bacterium | reverse complement strand
CTCCTGTAACGGCCAGTTTTAAAAGGAAGGATGCTTTTTCGATCACTACAGCACTGGCTTATATCAGGAAGATCAGTGATCCGGATATAATTTTTTATTCTGACGGTTTCAATATCGTGGTGAGAAAAGATGAAAAATGTGAATTACCCTTATCAGAGATCCTTCCTCTGTTTTCGAATATTAAAAAAATCCCGTGTGAATATTACTGTACGATGGTCGCAGGTGATCTGAAGGATTTTATCAAGTATTTTGACGGGTATTTGGATCCGTTAAATTTTCCTCTATTAGTTGAATATATAAACAGCAGGATCACTTTAAAGGAGAGTGTTCAAACGATCTCTTCCCGGATGCATGAATTATCAGTAAGCAATATATCTGCTGTTAATGAAAAATTGCTGGAAAAAGCATATCGGAGCAAAGTAGAAATATTTTTTTATTTTAAAGGCCTTAAAAGAAATTTGATCAGCATTATGATCCCTTACTATGATCCTAAAGAGGGTCGTATAACTTTTAATGAGGTCATGGCATATTTTAAAAGCAGGATAAAGGATTTCCACTATTTACTCTTCTACCAGGGACGGGATACGATCACTATCAATAATGTTGATGACAAAGAATGTATAATTGACCTAAGCAAGCTGACATCTTCTATAGGCGGGCCGGATGATCATGGTTTGAGATCCACAGGATATATTCATATGCAGCGCAATAAAAAATTTTCTAAAGAGAGATTCGCAAAGATCAATTATTTAAATTTTTCTGAGTTTGTAGACCATATCAAAGAGAGGATCTCTGAAGAATTAGACCTTCAGAATAAGGAATGATATTTGAAAAAGAATAAACTGGCAATATTCGCTGCTGCCGGAAATTTGACGATCCTTGCCATTGAAAAAGCCCTTAAAATGAAAAAGGAATTCATCATAGTAGGGTTTAAAAATATTTCTGAATTTCAAAGATTGGAAAAATATAAAAATATCAATCTGTATAAAATACAGATCGGTTATCTGAAAGGCATATTGAAGATATTAAAAAAAGAAGATGTAACTTCGATACTACTGGTCGGGAAAATAGAAAAAGTCAATCTTTTAAAAGCCATCAAATTTGACCTGACAACACTTCGGTTATTTTTAAAGCTAAAAGACTACAGTGATTCTTCTCTTCTTCAGGGCATAGTGGATTTCTTTGGCGAAAAAGGGATAGGATGTCTTTCACAAAAGGAGTACTTTTCAGAACTTATTACGCCTAAAGGTTTTCTTACACAAAAGCGGTTTGGAAAGAAAGATCTTGAAAATTTAAAATGGGGCTATGAAAAAGCCCAGGCTATAGCCAGCCTGAATATCGGACAGTCCATAATTATCGGGAATAAAGTAGTGGTATCCGTGGAAGGTATTGAAGGAACGGATAAAATGATCAGTCGGTCATTCAACCTTGTTCTGAAGGATAATTCTTTCATTAAAGTTGCCGGGAAGGGACATAATCCAAAATATGATCTTCCGGCTTTCGGATTAAGTACGGTCCGGCTCCTTTATAAAGCGCATATCAGGAAGATCGTTCTTGAAGCCGGGATGGTGATGATCCCACAGATGGAAGAAGTAATACAATTTGCCAATAAACAGAAGATGATGATCTATGGCCTTTAAAAAAATATTAATTTCATGCGGTGAGCTTTCGGGTGAGATCCATTCGTCCAATCTTGTGAAAGAGATCAGGAAGATCAGCAAGAATACCAGGTTCTTTGCTGTCGGAAGCGTCCTTTTAAAAAAGACCGGATGTAAAATAATTGTAGATTACAGAGAGATCTCTATAATGGGTTTTACAGAGGTCATAAAGAAGTATTTTTATATTAGAAAACGGATCAGATTTGTAAAAGATTTTATTAAAAGAGAATCACCGGATGCGGTTATTCTGGTCGATTTTCCGGGATTCAATTTTATTATTGCGGAATATGCAAAGAAGCTGAATATCAGGATCATTTATTATATTCCCCCGCAGATATGGGCCTGGCATTACAGCAGGGTGAAAAAGATCAGAAAATTTGCCGATCTGGTGATCCCTATTTTACCCTTTGAAAAAGATATTTATACTCGGGAGAATATCCCCTGCAAGTATTTTGGTCATCCTGTTGTGGATAATATTCGATTTTCATTTTCAAAAAAAGAGTATTATAAAAAACACCGGATACCTTCCAATAAAAAAATAATTGCATTACTGCCCGGAAGCCGTCCGCAGGAGATCGAACACCACATTGATCATTTATTAAAGACCGCCTCAAAGCTAGAGGAGAAATACAGTGATCTCGTTTTTATTATTAATGTTGCGGATACTGTTGATCTCAAAATGATAAAAGAACGGATATCAAAATATGCGATCAAACAGATGAGGGTGGTACAGAAGGAAAATTATGATCTTTTCAATAATGCCTTTGCCGCTATCTGCGTTTCAGGTACAGTAACACTTGAAACAGCTTTTTTTAAAGTACCGATGACGGTCATATATCAAGTGGATGCACTTTTTTATTTTATTGTAAAACATTTTTTAATAAAGGTTCCATTTATCAGCCTGGTGAATCTTATTGCGGGAAAACCTGTGCTAAAAGAGATCGTTCAGAAAGAGCTGACCTCGGAGAATCTGTTGAAAGAAGCTGACAGATTGATAGCAGATGATAAATACAGGAAAAAGATGATCACTTCCCTGGAACAGGTAAAAAAGAAACTCGGAAAAAAGGGGATCGTTCAGAGTATTGCAAGGGAGGTGAATTCCCTGTTATCCTGCGATTAAAGGAATACATCAGATATGAATATAAAAAAGATAATCTATTCGGCTACTTTTTTATTAATCATGATATCTCAGGTGTCAGGCCTTGTCGGTTGGGAAAAAGCCGGCAGGATCTCTTCAGATAAAAACGACATTTACTGTTATAATCCTGTGGTTTCAGCAAACAGTTCCCTCCTGGCTGTTGTATGGGAAGAGAAACGGATCAGGGGGAATAATACAGATACCTGTTTGATGATCTCTTATGGAAGTTCAGAAAAGGAACTCAAGAAGAAGCAGCTCTATTCTTCCGGAGAGAACTATAACCTGAAACCTGACCTTCTGATCATTAACGATCTGATCCTGGTTTCTTATGCCTCTCCTGACGGGAGGATCAACCTTCTTCGCGGAAGCTTGCCGGGCAAACCTCTCTCTTCACAGGAGGGGGTTGCTCTTGAACCAAGGCTCTATTATGACGAAAAAGAGGAAGTGATCTATCTTTTTTATCTAAAACAGGAGAAGAATAATATATTATTGAAATATCTCCGCAGTATTGACAAGGGTTCCAGTTGGAGCCCTCCGCGTACTGCTCTTGATCCCCGGAGAAATGGAGGGCGGATATTCTTCCCGGTTGTTTATTTCAGTGAAGAAAAAATGTATATTGTGTACAAGAGCAAGGCTCCTGCCACTCCTGTTTTAAACAATAATGAAAAGGTCCTTATCTCTGCCGTTAATAAGGAGACAGGAGAAATTTTATCAACAGAGGAAGTTTTAAATGAAGATGGAGAAGCTTCTTCTATGCCCGTGCTTGATCCAAAAAACAGAGTCCTGGTCTGGAGGAAACATATCAATGATATCTGGAATGTTTATGCGGGGAGATTGGATGATAAAGAAGTGAGAAGATCTGTTAAGATCAATACACAGAATAAGAACTGCTACAATCATATTACGCTCTCTCATGATGAGGTTACCAGGATTTTTTGGGTAATGACAGAAATGGAGAATTCACAGATATTCAGCAGAAGGTATTATCCGGATAGGGAAACTCTGGGAAATGAAGAGATAGTGGTACAGACT
>JAHITG010000337.1 GCA_018817865.1 Spirochaetota bacterium | reverse complement strand
TCGGTTGCGGAGAACGCGGAAACGAAATGACCGATGTACTTATGGAATTCCCTCATTTGGAAGACCCAAACACCGGGGAACCTTTGATGAAACGAACAATTCTTATCGCAAATACATCCAATATGCCGGTTGCGGCACGTGAAGCAAGTATCTATACAGGAATAACAATTGCGGAATATTATCGCGATATGGGGT
Organism: Spirochaetota bacterium; assembly: GCA_018817865.1. Taxonomy (GTDB): domain Bacteria; phylum Spirochaetota; class JAHITG01; order JAHITG01; family JAHITG01; genus JAHITG01. The sequence goes on along the minus strand of JAHITG010000337.1, from coordinate 2,730 downwards.
ATCATGTTGCCATCATGGCTGATTCGACCTCCAGGTGGGCTGAAGCTTTAAGGGAACTTTCCGGCAGAATGGAGGAGATGCCGGCTGAAGAAGGGTTCCCCGCTTATCTTCCTACAAAACTGGCTGAGTTTTATGAGAGGGCAGCAAGGGTAGAGACACTGGCGGGTAATGAGGGGTCCGTTACGATCATAGGAGCTGTTTCACCCCCGGGAGGAGATTTCTCAGAGCCGGTGACCCAGCATACCAAGAGGTTCATACGGGCTTTCTGGGCTTTGGACAGGCATCTTGCCAATGAGAGGCACTATCCTGCCATTTCATGGTTGGAATCATACAGTGAATATTTAGAGACTTTAAAAGGGTGGTGGGAGACTAAAGTAGATATCCAATGGACTGAATACAGGTCAATTATTATGAACCTGCTTCAGCAGGAAGTGAAGCTTCTACAGGTCGTAAAACTGGTAGGCCCTGATGCTTTGCCTGATTCGCAGAAGTTTATTATTGAAGTTTGTAATATGTTTAAGAATGCTTTTCTTCAGCAGAGTGCATTTGATGAGATCGATAAATATTGCTCTGTTGAGAGGCAGTTTAAAATGCTTAAATGTATTGTAACCTTTTATCAGAAAGGTTTAGAACTGTTGAAACAGGATCATACCATGCTTCAGATCAAAAGTCTTGATGTGTATAAAGAGATATATAAAATGAAGTATTCTTATTCCAATGACCAGATCAAAAAATATGATGAATTGATCGACAGTGTATCTCATGCGGGTACCGGGGGATTTTATGGGGTTTGATCATAAAGAAGACGGAAGGGAGTATTACGGGATCAAAGAGATCATGGGCCCGCTTATTTTCATAGAAAAAACACATCCTGTAGGGTATAATGAGTTTGTTGAGATAGAAGATGGAGCGGGCAACAGAAGATCGGGCCTTGTGCTGGATACCTCGGACCAGGTGGTGGTAGTACAGGTATTTGAAGGGACTACGGGCCTTGACCTTTCTCATACGCATGTTCGGTTTAAGAATGTGCCCCTGATGATACCGGTCTCAAGTGACATGCTTGGCCGGGTCTTCAATGGATTAGGCCAGCCCATAGACGGCTCACCTTATCCTATTACAAAGGAGTATCGGAATATTAACGGATTACCGATAAATCCTGTTTCAAGGACATATCCCAGAAAATTTATCCAGACAGGTGTTTCTTCTATTGACGGTATAAATACACTGATACGGGGCCAGAAGCTTCCCATATTTTCGGGTAACGGGCTTCCTCATAACCAGCTCGCTGCCCAGATCACAAGACAGGCCAGGATCAAAGATGAAGAAGAGGATTTTGCAATTGTATTTGCAGCTATGGGTGTTAAAAATGATGTTGCAAATTATTTTATAGATAATTTCGAGCAGAGCGGTGTTCTGGAAAAGGTGACCATGTTCTTGTCATTGGCTAATGATCCTTCTATCGAACGTTTGATCACTCCCCGGTGTGCTCTAACCCTGGCAGAGTATCTTGCTTTTCAAAAAGAGATGCATGTTCTTGTCATTCTGACCGATATGTCCAATTACTGTGAAGCTCTGCGTGAAATATCCACATTACGGGGTGAGATCCCGGGCAGAAAGGGTTATCCGGGATATTTATACAGTGATCTGGCCAGTATCTATGAAAGAGCAGGCATGATTAAAGGTAATAAAGGGTCCATCACACAGATGCCCATCCTTACGATGCCGAATGATGATATTTCACATCCTATTCCGGACCTTACCGGATATATTACAGAAGGTCAGATCGTTTTTGAAAGGGACCTTTATAATAGAGGGATCTATCCTTCAGTGGCTGGACTGCCGTCCTTATCCAGATTAATGAAAGATGGAATTGGAAAAGACCTTACAAGGGAAGATCACCCTCATCTTGCCAGCCAGCTGTTTGCTTCGTATTCCAGGGTAAAGGATGTCCGGGCATTAGCTTCTGTTATCGGTGAGGAGGAATTGACCCCGGTTGACAAGAAATATCTGGAGTTCGGGCAGGCTTTCGAAAAGGAGTTTATTTCTCAGCGGGAAGATGAGCATCGCGAGATAGAAGAGACACTTGATCTCGGCTGGAAGATCCTGGGATTGCTTCCCAGAGAGGAGCTCCACAGGCTTACGGAAGAGGAATTGAATAAGTACTACGCCGGGTAAAATTTATGGCAAGATATGAAATAGCTCCAACAAAGACAAATCTTCTGAAATTAAGGCAAGAACTCAGATTTTCTCAGGAAGGATATGAACTTCTGGATCAGAAGAGGAATATCTTAATTGTAGAATTAATGGGTATAATCGATACAGCCAAGGCCATCCAGAAAGAAGTGGATGAGGCTTTCCAAAACGCATTTGAGTCATTATCCAATTCAGTCAAGAGTATCGGCCGTCGGAATATTAAAATGCTGTCAAGGGCCATAAAGATCGAAACTAATATTGTTATTTCCAAGCGAAAGGTGATGGGTGTTTCCCTTCCTGTTGTAAGAGTAGATACGGTAGATAATTCACCGTATTTCAGTTTGATAGACAATTCATTCTGGATCGATGATTCCGTAAAAAATTTTAAAGATGTTTTAAAAATATTAGGTAATCTGGCTGAGGTCAGGGTCTCTTTAATGAGACTGGCTTTTGAAGTGAAAAAAACAATTAGAAAAGTAAATGCTCTTGAGAAGATCGCTATCCCTGATTATCATGCAACAATAAAAGATATTGAAG
>JAHITG010000336.1 GCA_018817865.1 Spirochaetota bacterium | reverse complement strand
TGATATCGAAGTTCAGGTTCTTTATCCAGTAGTTTCATGATCATATCATCAAGGGCCTTTGGTATGTTTACATTGACTTTTACCGGCTTAACAGGGGTAACAGCTACCTGTTTGTGGAGTATCTGGCTTATCTCATTGCCTTTGAACGGAAGATCCTCGGTGACCAGTCTGTATAAAATTATTCCGAGAGAGTAGAGGTCACTTCGTTCATCTACGGGTTTATTAATGATACCGGTAGCTTCCGGAGACATGTATCCGAATGTGCCTATGATCTCATCAGCCTCCTTGATCTCCCTCAATTCCATCATTAATGCCAGTCCAAAATCAAGTACTTTGATCTTCTTGCTTTTTCTGTCAATGATGATGTTACCCGGTTTGAGATCACGGTGAATAATATTCCGGCTGTGGACGTAAGCAAGGGCTTCAGTTACCTGCTTGATTATTTTTATTGAATCTTTGATGGTGAATCTGATCCCTTCTTCAAGAAGATCATACAGGCTCTCCCCTTTGAGGAGTTCCATGATAATATAAGGGACATTATTATACTCTCCGGTCCCGGAGATCTTAACTATATTGGGATGATTGAACTTAGAGACGATCTCTACTTCTTTTTTGAACCTGATCTTATCCTCAAGAAAGGAGGAGATCCTCTTCTTTTTTAAGATCTTCAGGGCAAGGTCTTTTTTTGTTTTTATATCTTTTGCTTTATAAATGACGGCCAGGCCGCCTTCACCTAATTTATGACCAATTTTGTATTGATTGTTAATGATCAGCCCTGATTTTAATTCCATATAATATCAGACCCTTTTAAAATGTTCTGTAGGATTTGATTGTTTAATCTGTACGGTATAATATAGCACCATTTTTTTTTCTTTCAACTTAATTTCTTAATTAATAGAGATAATCATTACTAAGAAATTATGTAGGGTAATGAATAATTGACTGCATTTTACTCTTTTTTGGCCAGGATGAACATCACATCCCCCATGTTAAAGAGTTTAACCGATGTATCCGCAAATTTTTTGATCCAATGGGGTACTCCCTTTTCCTGTGCGATCCCACCCCATGAAAAGAATTTTAATATTTTAAAGTCTGCTTTTTTTACCATGTTACAGAGTGTCTTCTTTGAAAAGATCGTGATATGGTCCCGGTGAAAGGACCTCCAGTTCTGCTTGAACAGTTTCTGCTGAAGACTGTCTACACGGGGTGTCGTTAACAGCATGACCCCGTTCTTTTTCAGCATTTTATGTATCTTCCGTAATCCGTAAAGAGGGGAGGGAAGGTGCTCTATTACATGGGACCAGTGGATCACATCAAAACTCTTTTCCTTTAAAGTGACCTCTTCCAGCGGTTTATTTATAATATTTAAGGCAAAATTGTCACGCGCATAACCGGCAGAAAAGGGGTCAAGCTCGATCCCCGTAACATCCCATCCGTATTGTTTAATATAGTTCAGTAAAAGGCCCGTAGCACATCCGATATCCAAAAAGCGTCTTTTCCCGTTTGAGGACTTAAATCTCATGTCATGGAATCTGATATCTTTCAGCGATTTTCGCATTAATTCAAAAAAGTTGTGCTGATTGTTCAGTTCATAGAAAAAGTATTTTTTTGAGTATCGATTTTTCAACGGTTTAAAATGAGGGAGGGGATTTTGATAGATCAGCCCGCAGTTCCGGCATTGAACATATTTAAAGTCATTGAAAAGCTGGTAATCTATGGTGTCGTCACGGCCGCAGGAATCACAGTTGCTGAAAGTGATCTCTTCATCATGAATGTTTTTCATGATCAATGTGAGATTTTACTTTTCAGATCGTTATAAGCATCTTTAATGGACAGATCATTCATTAACTCAGGCCTGGACTCAATTAATTTAACAAAGCTGGATAAAATTTTTCTCTTTAATTGTTTTCTTGATACTTTTGTCATAACCTCTCCTTTGATCATATGTACATCAATTATGTACATATCTTTTTTTGTGTGTGTTTATGTATTATTAATCGGAAAGATTATTTTTTTCTAAATTTAACCAGGATGGGACATCCGGAGAAATTATAATGCTCCCGGATCCTGTTTGTTAGAAAATTTTTATAATTCTCCTTGATATGGTCCGGTTTGTTAGTGAAGAAGATAAATACGGGAGGAGCCGTGGAGATCTGTGTGGCATAATAGATCTTGACATGTCCGCCGGATTGGGGCGGGCTGTTTTTATTGATGATCTTCTGTACGAATTCGTTGAAAGGGCTTGTAGGAAGCTTTTGATTATAGCTCTCAAGCATCCTGATTATTGCAGGAAAGATCTTTGGAATGTTATGGCCGGTAACGGCGCTGATGAACATAATGGGAAGGTATGTGATCAGGGGAAACTTTTCCTTGATCTGTCTTATAATAATATTATGTATATTCTCTTCTGTATCCTTAACCAGATCCCATTTATTCACCGCTATCAAACAGGGTTTTTTTTCATCATTGATAAACTTGAAGATCTTCTTGTCCGCATCTGATATTAATGTATCCGCAGAGATGACCATGATCACGATATTGCTCTTTTTAATGCTCTTCAATGCACGATTCACGGAATAGTATTCAATATTTGTATCAATTCTTGTCCTTTTTATGATCCCGGCCGTATCAATAAAGACAAATTCCTTATTATTATATTTGATCTGAACATCGATGCTGTCCCTTGTCGTGCCGGGGATCTCCGTAACAATGACACGCTGAGAATTAGCCAGTTTGTTAATAATGGAAGATTTCCCGACATTAGGTTTTCCTAAAATAGCGACCTTTAGTTCCTCTTCAATCTCACTTAATTCTTCAATTTTAGTATCAATACTTTCCTCTATTGCATCATAGAGAAGATCAAAATTGTTTTTATGCTCCGCTGAAATAGGGATCATATTCTTAAATCCCAGTTCATAGAAATCATTTAAAAGGGCCGGATCTTTGATCTTTTCGAGGTCATCGATCTTATTAATAACAAGTATGATCTTCTGGTTGGCTTTTCTGACCAGATCAGCTATCTCAAAGTCCAGAGGTGCCAATCCGTTTTTTTCTACAATAAAGATTACCAGCTGAACCTGGTCCAAGAGGGCCAGGACCTGTTTTTTTACCTGAGCTTCGATCTTATCACTGTTATTCGTTAATCCTCCGGTATCTATCAGTTCATAATAATGGTCGTTTATCGTTACTGTCTCTTTCATGTAGTCCCTGGTTAATCCGGGTTTATCATCCACAATAGCCTGACGCTTCCTGGCCATCTTGTTAAAGAGGGTTGATTTTCCTACATTCTGCCGTCCAATGATCAGTATCTTCGGTAATTTTTTCATGTGAACAGTATACAATATAAGATTGGAATGTCAATAGAATAGGTATGATTCAACCTTATAGTTAATAACTAACTTAACAGGAGTTTTTGTAGGGACAAGGCATGCCTTGTCCCTACATTA
>JAHITG010000335.1 GCA_018817865.1 Spirochaetota bacterium | reverse complement strand
TTCCTTTACCTCTAACTCTTTAAACCGGGCACTGTTTTTGATCCGAAGATCTTTGAAAAGATCAGCTAATTTCAACTAATTCCCTCCCGTAATTAGTCTAATAGTTAAAAAGTCCAAGAGTCTAAGAGTAATGCATTAAAAATTACCTAAAGACTCATTTGTGATCCTTTGTCTTTTTCACAAATCGTCTGGATTGATCCTGATAATCGATCCAGATTATATCCTCCTGTCGTACCGGCACCAGTTTAAGTTGCTTCTCAGCGATCTCACCGATGCGTTCAGGAGAACTTAAAAAAGAGATCTCTGTCTCCAGCTTCTGCTGCTCTTTAGAGAGCACCTTGATCCGTTTATCCATCCTATTTAATTTATATTCAAGATCTGACGTGGCAATGCTCTGCCATATATAAATAAAGATCAATGCAATAAATAAAAAGGTCCATAAGGTGAATTGAATAAAGACCTTAAAAACATCCTTATTCTCTTTCTCTTCTTCTTTTAATAACATGTTCCATCCCTTATCCCTCCCCGAATAGTATATTAGCTGTTGGCGGATAGTTTATTTGTAAAAGAAACTATCCCTTAATCAACTGTGCGCAGCGCAGTTTGGCACTACGGGCACTTCTATTGTTGCGGATCTCTCCGGCATCAGCTTTTATTGGTTTTTTTGTTAAAACCTTTAAGATCCCTTTATTATCCTGATGCTCCATACCTGTATCATCATATCCCTTGGAATACAACCTGAAAAAATTCTTTACGATCCTGTCTTCCAGAGAATGATAACTGATCACAGCGATCCTTCCGTTTTTTGACAGCACTTTAATGCTATCCTTCAATACTTCTTCTAAATTGAAAAGCTCCTGATTGACCGCGATCCTGAGTGCCTGAAATGTCCGGGTGGCCGGATGAAGCCCTTTTTTCCAGAATTTACGGGGAACCGTTTCCTCAATAAGATTTCGAAGTTCTCCCGTTGTTCTGATATGGGCCCTGGCCCTCTTTTTTACTATCTGTTTTACGATCAAGTTGGTCCATCGTTCTTCTCCATAAGCCCAGATGGTCTTTCTCAATTCCTGATCAGAATAGAGGTTTATGATATCATACGCGCTTACTTTGATGGACGGGTTCAGCCTCATATCAAGCTTTACATCCTGTTCAAATGAAAACCCTTTAGAGCTTCCTTTATAGTGAAACATTGATAAGCCCAGATCAAACAGAAGGCCATCAATTTTCCTGATCTTATGATCAATTACAATATTCTTTAAATCATTAAAATTGCCATTAATGAACAGAACATTCGAATATTCCTTTAACCTTTTTTCAGCGATCCGTAATAATTCTTTATCCTGCTCAATACAAATTAACTGCTTTACCTTATAGTTTTTCAGAATTAATTCGCTGTGACCACCTTCACCCGTAGTACAGTCTATATATACATTGTCGGCGGTCACAGCGAGATACTTAAGAACTTCAGCCGGCATCACCGGCTTGTGGTAATACATGTACCCCTCCCAACTATAATCCAATATCTTTCATCTGTTTTATTACGTCATTCTTTGAATCTTTAAATTCCCTCCAATAATCATCATAATTTTTTTTGGACCAGATCTCTATCTTGTCCAAAGCACCACTGATGACTACTTCCTTCTGAATTTGTCCATATTCCCGTAAGTTAGTCGGTAGTATGATCCGACCCATCTTATCAAGGACACATTCCGAGGCCGGGGATATGAAAAATCTGATAAAATTCCTGGCATCTTCATCAAGTAAGGAGAGTTTTGAGGCTTTCTCTTCGATCATCTTCCACTGATCCTGCGGATAAGCCAATAAACAGCCTTCAAACCCTTGCGTTATGATCAGTATTTCTGTTTCTCCGGATTTTTCGATCTGCTGTCTTAATTTGTTGGGCATAGCGATCCGGCCTTTATCATCTAATGTGTGAAAAAATGTACCTTTAAACATAATTTATAGCCAATTATTAATATTATCTTCCACTTTTCTCCACTTTTCTCCAAATATCACCATTTGAAACCAAAAGTCAAGAAAAAAATTAAATTATTTAAAGGTCTTATCCACCAGAAAATGATACCTGACCAGAACAGCCGTTACTTTAATTAAGAATACATATAGTTAATATTATCTGATGCATTTAATGAAGAAAATTAATGAAAAATCAGAAAGTGAAGGGTCTGTTGCCTAAAGTATAAAAATGTAGCAAGCCCCTTTAGCCCCTAGAAATTGTTCTATGAACAATTTCAGGGACTTAAGTCCTGAGGAATTTTCTTGAAATTCCTCAGGGGGCGCCTTTTTTTATATTAAAGCGGGGCTACTTGTGCCCGTAGGGTAAAGCCCCTTGTTACATATAAAATTAAATAAAATGTTATTTGGGCAACAAGCCCTGAAGATCCGGAACCTGGTTATTTAAGAATATCGCGGAACTGGTCAGGGAAAGGTACTATCTTTTTATCCTTATTAATACAGGGATGAACAGTATGACCCGTTGCCAGCAGCTGATCATCTGATCCTCTGATAACACGGTATGAGATCTTTAAACTCGCATTTTTTATCTCTTCCAGATGAGTCTCCACAATGATGTCATCCTCATAAAAGGCAGGAGAAAGATATTTACAATAAGCTTCCGTAACAGGAAGAAAAAAACCCAACTCCTCAAATTTCTTATAGGGGAATCCCTTATGCCTTAAAAAATCAGTTCTGGCTGCTTCAAACCATACGAGGTAATGAGAATAATATACAAATCCCATCTGATCTGTCTCAAAATACCGTACAAATAACTTATGTCGGAAAGCATCTTTCATTATAACAATATTGATATTTAACTTTATTTAAATAAATTCCCCATTCCTTTTTTCGGTTTAGTGGAAGCCGGGATGTCCAGTCTTAACCTGTTGGTATCACATAATAAATTTACTCCGAAGTAGTATTCATTTTCAGGGATAACCGGTTCATTCTGTATATCAAAAATATAAGTATAGCTTATCAGGTCCTCTTTCTTTAATCTGATCGTTGATGAACCGGTGGTGCTCAAGGGAAAACTGGGTTTATCAATATGCTTTTCCCATATTATCATTTTATCGATACGGGTCTGAATAAAAAAATTAACCTTATTATCAACAGGAAGCCTGATCTCTTTTTCACCCGTATTTTTCAGGCTGACCGTAAAAACATATCCGATATTATCCTTTAATTTATCATATTTGAATTTCAATTTCAGGTCTTTATAAATTAGTACTTTAATGCTCAGCAGATAAGTGTTGATAAAAAAAATGATCGCAAAGATAATTGCAAAGTCAATTGCTGTGATCATCAATGATTTTCTGCTGAATAATTTTCTTCTGGGTTTTTCTAACATAGGGTAAAGGCCTTGTAAAGATGGTCTATTATGTCCGAAGCGATCAAAGAATGACTCCCCTTTTCCTCAAGAGCAAGATCTCCAGCCAGGGAATGGAGGAAGACACCGGCAACAACAGCAGCCAAGATCGATCGCCCCTGTTTGATATTTTGAGAAAGAAGCCCTGTCACGATCCCGGAAAGCACATCACCGCTTCCGGCCGTAGCCATTCCTTCATTACCACAGTTGTTAATAAACAAATTGCCATCAGGATCAGCAATTATCGTCTCACTTGCTTTTAAAACCACGATCACCTGATTCTCTTTAGCGAACTTTCTCGTGATATCGATGCGCTTTTTCAATATCTCATCTGTGCTTATTCCGGTAAGACGGCTCATCTCCCCGATATGCGGTGTCAAAACGATCTGATTTCTGCTCTTCAACAATGAAAGATCTTCGGATATGATATTTAAAGCATCCGCATCAAGCACGATCACTTTATCTTTCAATGACAGGATCCTTTTTAAAAACCCCGCAGCATCGGATGATGTGGTTATCCCGCATCCTGCCAAAATAACATCTGCTTTATCAAATAGAGGTAAAGCCCTGTTAAAAGAATTATCTTTCCCGGAAATATCCACAGGAAGAGTCATTACCTCAACAAGATTCGTCTCTAATATCTCATTGATCTGTTCCGGAGCTATAACGGTCACCAGGCCTGCCCCGGACCGTATAGAAGCCCGGGATGCCATAATAGCAGATCCGCTTTTCCCTAAAGAACCGGCAAAAATAACGGCATGCCCGAAATCATTTTTATGAAAGGACTCTTTTCGAAAGGGGATCCCCTGGGACCGCTGTACACCCTCTTTCGTAATTAAATTGAGTTTTAACCTGTCATGTTCCAGCAGCTCTTTTGGAAATCCTATATTTTTTACGGTCACCTCTCCGGCAAATGCTTTTGCCGGAGAAAAAACGTGGCCTATTTTTGGAGCACCGAAAGTAACAGTCAGGTCAGCCCTGAAAGCATCTGAGCCGACATCCCCGGTGTCTGCAGACAAACCCGTCGGGATATCAACAGCTATCCTGATCCGATTGTTCAATGAGTTGATGAATCGTACTGTCTCAAGATATAAACCGGATAACGGTCCATTCAGTCCGATCCCCAGCATGGCATCTATCATTAACTCATGATGGGCGATCAGGTCTTTATACTTTTCCAGACCCCGTTTATCCTGAATAAATATTACGGGTATATTTAACTTTTTACAGATCAGCAGATTTTTTCTGTTGTTCTTTGTTGCCTTTTTCCTGTCTCCTATATAAAAAACCGTAATTGAATGATCACTGAAAAAGAGGTGTCTTGCGATCACCAGGCCGTCACCGCCGTTATTCCCCGGTCCTGCCAGAACAGCAGAGATCCGTTCTTTAGGATATTTTTTTAAAATAGAATAGACAACGCCAATCCCGCCATTTTCCATTAAACAAGATCATTGACCCTGTAATCATTGATGGTCATCCGGTCAATATCCTTCATCTCTCTGGAGGTCAGAACCTTCATTTCCACTCCACTACATTTAATTTATCTTCTATGATATTTATCCCGCTGATGATCCGGTCTTTCTGCATACTGATACCGAACCATTGGGCTTTACTTCGATCCAGCCTCAGATAATAGTTTGTGATCAATCTTCCGCTCAATGTATATATCCTCATAATGACCGTCTCTTTATTGTTTTTCATCTCTTCCGTTTCCCAGAGGTATAACAGATGCGAATTATCCAGATAGACAAAATTAAGATTTTCATCATTGATCCTGAAGAGCCTTGTGATCTTGTCTGTTGCAATATCCAGCCTGTAGAAGACTGTTCTTTTGAACCTGACTTCGTCTTTAAAATAAGTGACGGCGAATATTAAAAAAGTACCATCCTTGGAATTGTCAATATTTTCAAGAACGATCTTTTCATTCTCCTTTTTCTTGAAATCAAACTTCTGGAGAAGATCATATGAACGGAACCTGTAAATAAGATTATGCTCTTTATCAAGTTTCACTATTTCCCAGTTCTCATCTATTTTTGAGTATACAAATATATTATCCTGATCATCTATAGAAAATTTGACAAGATTAACAAAAGGATAAAATTTATTACTATTGGAATAACTGACGGCCGGAGAACCGATGACACTGCTCATTTCACCATTGAGATCATATTTTAAGATCAGAGAATAGGCATTGATCTGATTCTCTACATCATTCTTCTGGAGAATACTCTCCAGATAGATCGCATTATCCGAAACCAATATCTTGTCCAGCTCCCTGAAACTGAAGAGATCCCTGCTTGCAGAGAATGGCTGTAAGACCTGATTAGACCCTGATAAGACCGGATTGATCTCGAGTGTATTTTTATTCGTCAATTTCATTACTATTTCGTTCTTTTTATTATACTCTAAAACCGTATTATTAAACCTGTTAATAATGTACAATTTATTCTTCTTTAAATAATAAGATGAAGGAGCTTCAATGAAAAACTCACTTGATCTGATCACCTGAACACTGTTTTCACCGCTTACAGGAAGGGTGAACCTGACTCGTTCCGTCAGATGTACTTTCCTGAACCGTCCGCAACTGACCAGCATAACCAGGATCATGAAAAATATTATTTTAAGGTATTT